>JAXDHK010000276.1:0-3142 GCA_034664545.1 Solirubrobacteraceae bacterium | reverse complement strand
GAGATCCGTCCGCCGGAAGCCGTACAGTACGAACGTATGTTCCCCGCGGTAGAATCAAGGAACGTTGCCGTCGACAAGTCAGATCGTCGTCTCCGGGGCCCGCGAGCACAACCTCAAGGACGTGTCGCTGGTCCTGCCCCGGGACGCCCTCGTCGTGATCACCGGCCTCTCGGGCTCGGGCAAGTCGAGCCTGGCCTTCGACACGATCTACGCGGAGGGGCAGCGCCGGTACGTCGAGTCGCTGTCGGCCTACGCCCGCCAGTTCCTCGGACAGATGGACAAGCCCGACGTCGACTCGATCGAGGGGCTCTCGCCGGCGATCTCGATCGACCAGAAGACGACGTCGAAGAACCCGCGGTCGACGGTCGGGACGGTGACCGAGATCTACGACTACCTCCGGCTGCTGTGGTCGCGCATCGGGAAGCCGCACTGCCACAAGTGCGGGGCGCCGATCACGGGCCAGACGGTCGAGCAGATCGCCGATCAGGTGATGGAGCTCCCCGAGGGGACGCGGTTCCTCGTGCTGGCTCCGGTGGTCCGGGGCCGGAAGGGCGAGTACGGGAAGCTCTTCGACGATCTGCGGACCGAGGGCTACACCCGCGTCTCGGTCAATGGGGAGGTGCTCCTGCTCGAGGAGCCGATCGTGCTCGACAAGCGCTACAAGCACGACATCAGCGTGGTCGTCGACCGGCTGGTGATGCGCCCGGAGGTCCGCAAGCGTCTGGTCGACTCGATCGAGACGGCGGTGGCCCTGGCCGACGGGCTGCTGACGGTCGAGCTCGTGCCGGCCAAGGGCGACTCGGCGCCGCCGCGCACGCTCACGTTCTCCGAGCGCTTCGCCTGCTTGAAGTGCGGGACCTCGATGCCCGAGCTCGAGCCGCGGATCTTCTCGTTCAACTCGCCGCACGGGGCCTGCGAGCACTGCCACGGCCTCGGATCCCAGCGGGAGATCGACCCGGAGCTGGTCGTCCCCGACCCGCAGCTGTCGATCTCCCAGGGGGCTCTGGCTCCGTGGTCGGCGAGCGCGTCCAACTACTACGAGCAGATGACCCTGGGCATCGCCGAGCAGTACGGGGTCGACCTCGAGCGCCCGTGGCGGGACCTCGACCAGGCCCACCGGGACCTCTTTCTCCACGGGACGAGCGGGGTGCCGGTCCAGGTCACCTACAAGAACCGATACGGCCGGCGGCGGTCCTACGCGGCTCGGTTCGAGGGGATCGTCCCGAACCTCGAGCGCCGGTACAAGGAGACCGACTCGGAGTGGACCCGGGAGCGGATCGAGGAGTTCATGAGCGTCCGGCCGTGCCCGGCGTGCGGGGGAGCGCGGCTGCGGGCCGAGTCCCGGTCGGTGCTGGTGGCGGGGACCCCGATCGAGAAGTTCACCGCCCTCTCGGCCCGGCGGGCGCTGGCCTGGCTCGAGGAGGTCGAGCTCTCGAAGACCGACCGCCACATCGCCCGGCTGATCCTCCGCGAGATCGAGGAGCGGCTGCGCTTCCTCGAGAACGTGGGGATCGGGTACCTGTCGATGGACCGGGCGGCGGCGACCCTCTCGGGCGGGGAGGCGCAGCGGATCCGCCTGGCGACGCAGATCGGCTCGTCGCTGGTCGGGGTGCTCTACATCCTCGACGAGCCGTCGATCGGCCTGCACCAGCGCGACAACGCCAAGCTGATCGGGACCCTCGAGCGGCTTCGAGACCTGGGGAACACGGTGCTCGTGGTCGAGCACGACGAGCAGACGATGCGCGCCGCCGACCACCTGGTCGACATGGGTCCAGGGGCCGGCGAGCACGGCGGGCGGATCGTGGCCGAGGGAACGGCGGCCGAGGTCGAGAAGGTCGCCGAGTCGTTGACCGGGCAGTTCCTGGCCGGGACGCGGCGGATCGACGTGCCGGACGCGCGCCGCCGGGCAACCGGGTACATCGACATCATCGGGGCGTCGGCGCACAACCTGCGCGGCATCGACGTGCGCATCCCGCTCGGGACCTTCACCTGCGTCACCGGGGTCTCGGGCTCGGGGAAGTCGACGCTGGTCAACGAGGTGCTCTACAAGTCCGTCGCCAACCGCCTGCATCGAGCCCGACAGCGGCCCGGAGCCCACCGGGAGGTGCGCGGACTCGACCAGCTCGACAAGATCATCGCGGTCGACCAGTCGCCGATCGGTCGAACCCCGCGGTCGAACCCGGCGACCTACACGGGCCTGTTCGACGTCATCCGCGACCTGTTCTCGAAGACGGTCGAGGCCCGGGCCCGCGGATACAAGCCGGGGCGCTTCTCGTTCAACGTCAAGGGCGGCCGGTGCGAGGTATGCCGGGGGGACGGCCAGATCCGCATCGAGATGCACTTCCTCCCTGACGTCTACGTCCCGTGCGAGCAGTGCCACGGACGCCGGTACAACCGCGAGACGCTCGAGGTCCGCTTCAAGGGCAAGACGATCGCCGACGTGCTGGAGATGCCGGTCGAGGAGGCCGTCGTCTTCTTCGAGCACATCCCCAAGGTCCGTCGCCGTCTGGAGACGCTGCGCGATGTCGGGCTCGGCTACATCCGGCTCGGCCAGCCGGCGACGACGCTCTCGGGCGGGGAGGCCCAGCGCGTCAAGCTGGCCACCGAGCTGTCGAAGATCGCCACCGGACGGACGCTCTACATCCTCGACGAGCCGACGACCGGTCTCCACTTCGCCGACGTCCAGCGGCTGCTCGAGGTGCTCCAGCGGCTGGTCGAGACGGGGAACACCGTGGTCGTGATCGAGCACAACCTCGACATCATCAAGTCGGCCGACCGGCTCATCGACATGGGCCCGGAGGGGGGCGACGAGGGCGGCCTCATGATCGCCCACGGGACTCCCGAGGAGGTCGCCGGGGTCCCGGAGTCGCACACCGGCACCTTCCTGGCCGAGCTCCTGCTCGCCCCGGTGAAGTCGCCGGCCCGGACCCGCCGCCCACGCCGACGCGTGGCCGCGACCCGCTGAGGATGTCCGCGCCCCCCGCGGGCTGACCAGAGGTCCGAGGATCCACCCGCGGACGGGTCGGGACCAAATCGACCCGGAGCCCGCCGCCCCGACCGGCCGTCGTGCGCAAAGATGCCGCACTCATGACCACCGAGTCCGACAGCTGGATCGGCGGCCGCGCCCCGGATCCTCGATCAG
>JAXDHK010000275.1:0-3817 GCA_034664545.1 Solirubrobacteraceae bacterium | reverse complement strand
GGGGGGGGGGCCGGGGGGCACGGGCGGGGCCGGGGGGGGCGGGGTTTGGGCCTGGGGGGGGGGGGGGGGTTCCGCCGGGAGGGGCCTGACGCCGCGACGGCGACCGAGGGTAAGATGCCTCGGTTCTGCATTCGGACGAGAGAAGCTCTCATGCCCAAGGCCAAGAAGAAGGAAAAGGCCCTCGCCGACCGGCTCCGTGACCTGGGACTGCCCAAGCAGTTCGCCAAGAGCGTCGCCCGGACCACGACCAACTTCAAGGGCCAGGTCCCGGACTCGGCCCGGACCGCCATCAAGGAGATGATCTCCAAGGTCGAGGAGCGGGGGAGCGGGGTCACCAGGAAGACCGAGCCGCCCGACCCGGATGCCGCCGCGGCGGCGACCAAGAGCAAGAGCAAGAGCAAGGCCAAGAAGCACGCCAAGAAGGCGGGTGCGGCGAAGGCGGCCAAGAAGGCCAAGAAGGCGAAGAAGGCCAAGAAGGCGGCGTAGGCCCGGCGGGATGATCGCCCGGCCGGGGCGAGGCGCCCGGGGCCGAGGTGACGTGAACCGACGGTGAGTGTCACGGGTGTGGTGGTGGTGAGGGGCGATGTTTCTTCACACGTCCTTCGGTGTTCCGTCCTCCGGGGCGTTAGAGTGGGATCCGCGTAGCCATGGAAGCCTCTTCCCTCCCACGCTCCGCAACGTTGCCGCGCCCGCGGCTGGGAGTTGCGGCGCCGCTTCTTCGCCTCCGGTCCGACGACCAGCTGGTCGCGCTCTTCCGGGGCGGGTCCGACGATGCGTTCCGCGCCATCCACGACCGCTACCGGGTCCGCCTCCTGGCCTACGCCCGCCAGATGCTGGGCGGATCGACGGCCGACGCCGAGGACGCCCTCCAGGAGGTGTTCGTCCGGGTCCACGCCGCCCTGCTCGCCAGCTCCGCCCCGATCTCGCTCCGGGCGTGGCTCTACCGGATCGCCCACAACCGGTGCGTCGACCAGCTCCGGCGGCCGTCGCCGATCCCGAGCGAGATCATGCCCGGCGCCCACCCGGCGCTCTGCCGGGGAGCGCGTCACGACCCCCCGGCCGAGGCCGAGCGCAGCGAGGACCTCCGGCGGCTGGTCTCCGACGTCGACGCCCTGCCCGAGCAGCAGCGGTCGGCCCTGCTCATGCGCGAGCTCCAGGGATTGAGCTACGAGGAGCTGGCGGTGGCCCTCGGGATCTCGGTGGCCGCCGTGAAGTCGCTCCTCCTGCGGGCCCGGGGCGGGGTGCTCGACGCGGCGGCGGCCAGGGACGTTCCGTGCGCGGAGATCCGCCTCGAGCTCGTGTCGGCCCACGACCGGGGAGTCCGGGCGAGTGGACGCGCCCGGCGGCACATGCGCGAGTGTGACGCCTGCTGCGCCTACCGGGGGGAGCTCCGCGAGGTCAGCCGCCGGGTGGCCGCCCTGGTCCCGGTCGGCCCGCTCGGCCACCTCGGCCTCGTCTTCGGCCTGGGGGGTGGAGGCGCCGGCGCCGGGGGCGGCCTCGCCGCCGGGGGGTCGGGTGCTCTGCTGGGCGGGGCGGCGAGCGTGACCGCGACCAAGGTGGCCGCCCTCGTCTGCTGTGCGGCCCTCGTCGGAAGCGCGACCGAGCTCCGGTCGCACCCGACCCGTCATCGCGCCCGGACGGGCCACGCCGCCCCGGCCGCGCACCCGGCCCCGGCCGGACCGGCGGCCGACCCGCGGGTGGTGGCCCGCCAGGCCGGGGGAGCCATCGCCCCGACCCCGCACCGGACCGCCGCGGCCACCGCCGCCCCGCCGGCGAAGCCCGCGAGCGGGGGGCCCCCGGCGCCGCCCCTGACCGGCCAGGACGGGTACGCGGCGACCCCGGGCGGGGGCTCGGGGACCCCGGGCTCCGGAGCGATCGGCCTCACCTCGGCGACCGGCACCGATCCGACGCTCGACGCGACCGGGGGCACCGCGGCGGGCGCCGCCGACCCCGCCTCGCCGGCGACCCCGGCGACCTCGGGCGACGGCCAGACCGGCGCCTCGACGACCGCCGTCCCGACGGCGGCTCCGGCCGGCCCGGTGGCCACCACCAGTTCCGCCGGGACGTCCGACGACCAACCGGGCGGTCCGGTGTCCGCCCCCGGGACCTCGGCGGGCTCCCCGGCCACGGCCCCGGTCTTCAGCCGGGTCGCGGGTCAACGACGGATCCCGCGCCGCCGCTTCGTCCGCTCGCCCCGCACGATCGGCGCCGACGCCCATCGTCCGCTCGCCCCGGCCGCCGCTCAGTCCTAGCCGGAGTCGGGCCTGGTCAGGGTGCGGCGCCGCCCCCGGGCCCGTCGTAGCGGCGGCGCTCGACCCCCGGCCGCCGGGCCGGGCCTGATCAGGGCGCGGCGCCGCCCGCGGGCCCGTCGTAGCGGCGGCGCTCGACCCCCGGCGGGAGCCGCCCGTCGCCGTCCAGCTTGTCGAGGTGGGCCTCGAGCGTGACCGCGGCGGCGAGGCGCAGCGGCGGGGGCACCTCCGCCCAGACCCGGGCGAGGAGGTCGTCGACCGAGCGCAGGCCGTCGTCGAGCCCGGCGACCAGGCGGCGCTCCCGGGCGGCGCGGTGGGCGAGGTACTCGTCGAGCTTGGCCCCCGCCTCGGCCACCGGGGGGCCGTGCCCGGGGCAGAGGACACCCGGGTCGAGGGCCCGGAGCCGGCGGAGACCCTCCAGGTAGGCGGCCATCGCCCCGGGCAGCGGGGCGACGAAGACGCTCCCGGTCCCGAGCACGGCGTCGCCGGTGAAGCACGCCCTCCCGGCGAGGAAGGCGAGATGGTCGGGGGCGTGGCCGGGGGTGGCGATGACCCGGAGCGGCCCGAGGCGGTCGCCGTCGGCCAGCCGCACGTCGACCGCCCCGCGGGCCGCTGCCACCGGAGCCGGAAGGCGCGCCCGGAGGGGCTCGACGCCCTCGGCGTGGTCGGGGTGGTCATGGGTGAGGAGGATGGCTCCGAGGCCGCCCCGATCGGCGAGCGCCCCGACGATCGCCTCGATGTGCTCGGGGAGCGCCGGTCCGGGATCGATCACGTAGGCCGGGTCGCGCCCGACCACCCACGTGTTCGTACCGTCCAGGGTGTACGGCCCGGGGTTCCCGGCGCGGATCCGCAGGCGCTCGGGCGAGCCCGAGCCCGAGCCGGCGGCAGCGGCGGCGGCGGGCGTCAACCGCCGGCGTCTGGGCGGACGAGCCGGGCGGCGCCCAGGGCGCCGCCGAAGTCTCCGAGCTCGTTCAGCCTGACCGCCGGGGGCCGGTCGTCGGAGAACAGATGGGGTTCCATCGCCGCGACGATCCGGTCGACGTAGGGCTGGCCGAGACGGTCCCCCAGGCCGCCGCCGATGACGACCGCCTCGACGTCGAGCAGGTTGACCGCCGAGGCGACGCCGGCCCCGAGGGCGGCGACGGCGTCCTCGACGAGCTCCTCGGCCAGGCGGTCTCCGTGCTTGAGCGCCCGGGCCCAGACCCCGCTGGTCAGGCGGGTGCGGCCGCGCTTGCGCATCAGCTCGAACAGGTCCGTCTTGCGCCCCTCGTCCTGCGCCCGCCGCGCCCGGGCCTCCATCGCCCCGCGCCCGGCGTAGGCCTCCATGCACCCGAACCGACCGCACGGGCACCGCTCGCCGTCGCGGACGACGACCATGTGGCCGATCTCCCCGGCCCCGCCCCGTCCGAACCACGGCTTACCGTCGAGGATCAGCCCGCCCCCGACCCCGGTGCCCCAGAAGACCCCGAGCAGCGAGTCGTAGGGCCGCCCGGCCCCGAGCCCGAACTCGGCCTCGGTGGCGACGCTGACGTCGTTGCCGAGCCTGACCTCGGGCCCGAGCCGGTCGC
>JAXDHK010000274.1:0-5266 GCA_034664545.1 Solirubrobacteraceae bacterium | reverse complement strand
CTTCTGGAGGTTCGGATCGAAGCGCCGCTTGGTGGCCACCATCGAGTGGCTGCGGCTGTTCCCGAACGCCGGGCCCTTTCCGCAGCTGTGACATACCTTGGCCATCGCGCTCGGCAGTCTAGAGCATTACCCGGCCGCCGGAGCGAGCCGGCCGCGCAGGCCGGCCAGGGCGAGCACCGCCTCGGCGGCGTGGCGCCCCTGATCGCGCTTGGCTCCACCGGACCGGGCCAGCGCCTGGTCCATCGTCTCGACGGTGAGGAGCCCGAACGCGCACGGGACCCCGGTCCGGAGCGCCACGTCCTGGATGCCGCGGGCCGCCTCGGCGCAGACGTGGTCGTAGTGGGAGGTCTCCCCCCGGATCACCGCGCCCAGGCAGACCACCCCGGCGTAGCGCCCCGACTCGGCCGCGTAGAGGGCGGCCAGGGGGAGCTCGAACGCCCCGGGCACGTCGTAGACGTCGGGGTCGGCGCCCCCGGCCGCGTCCCGGAGAACCGGGCCCGCACTGGCCAGGAGCCGGTCGGCCAGCTCGGCGTAGAACCGGGCGACGACGATCGCGAACGCCGGCCCCCCCGCCCCGGCCATCACCCGCGCTCGCGCCCGCGGCCCTGCTCCCGCTCGCGATCGAGCTCCCGCTCGGAGCGCAGGAGCTCGGCGTCGAGGTTGAGTCCCTGGTGGTGGAGGGTGTGCCCCATCTTCTCGGCCTTGGTCCGCATGTAGGCCTCGTTGTGCTCGTTCGGGGCGTGCTCGATCGGGATCTGGGCGCTGACCGACAGCCCGTAGCCCTCGAGGCCGCGGATCTTCTTGGGGTTGTTGGTCAGGATCCGAATCGACGAGAGCCCGAGGTCGACGAGGATCTGGGCGCCGATCCCGTAGTCGCGCAGGTCGACCGGGAGCCCGAGGCGCTCGTTCGCCTCGACCGTGTCGAGGCCGTCCTCCTGGAGGCGGTAGGCCCGGAGCTTGTTGAGCAGGCCGATGCCCCGGCCCTCCTGGCTGAGGTAGAGGAGCACGCCCTCGCCCTCGCGGTCGATCATGGTCAGCGCCGATTCGAGCTGCTCCCCGCAGTCGCAGCGCAGCGAGTGGAAGACGTCGCCGGTCAGGCACTCGGAGTGGACCCGGACGAGGACGTCCGCCTTGCCGGCTACCTCGCCCTTGACCAGCGCGACGTGGTGCTTGTCGTCGACCAGGGACCGGTAGCCGACCGCCTCGAAGACGCCGAACCCGGTCGGGAGGCTGGTGGCGACGACCCGCTCGACGAGCTTGTCGTTGCGCCGCCGGTAGGCGATCAGGTCCTTGATCGTGACCATCTTCAGCCCGTGGCGCTCGGTGTAGCGGATGAGGTCGGGGACCCGGGCCATCGACCCGTCGTCGTTCATCACCTCGCAGATCACCCCGGCCGGGATCAGGCCGGCCAGGCGGGCGAGGTCGACGCTGGCCTCGGTGTGGCCGGTCCGCTCGAGCACCCCGCCCGGCTTCGCCTTCAACGGATTGACGTGGCCCGGCTGGAGGAGGTCGCGCGGACGCGTCCGGGGATCGATCGCCACCTGCATCGTGTGGGCCCGGTCGTGGGCCGAGACGCCGGTCGTCACGCCCTCGCGGGCCTCGATCGTGATCGTGAACGGCGTCTGGAGCGGGGACTCGTTCTTGGCCGTCATCAGGTCCAGGCCGAGCTCGTCGCACCGCTCGGGGGTCAGAGCCAGGCAGATCCACCCGCGCCCCTCCTTGGCCATGAAGTTGATCGCCTCGGGCGTGACGAACTGGGCCGCCATCACGAGGTCGCCCTCGTTCTCCCGGTCCTCGTCGTCGCATATCACCACCATCCGGCCCTCGCGGACCTCCTCGATCGCCTCGTCGATGGTGGCGAACGGGGTCGCCGCGACCTCGGTCACGCAGCCACCAGCTTCTCGAGGTGCTTGGCCAGGACGTCGACCTCGACGTTGACCCGGGTGCCCGGCCGGGCCTCCCCGAGCGTCGTGCGCCGCCGGGTCTCGGGGATCAGGGCCACGGTGATCGAGCGCTCGTCGATCCCGGCCACGGTAAGGCTGACCCCGTCCAGGGCGATCGACCCCTTCTCGACGACGTAGCGCAGGAGGGCGGGCTCGAGCTCGACGGTGATCTCTCCCGAGTCCGGCGCCCGGGTCACGGTGCCCTGGCCGTCGACGTGACCGAGGACGACGTGCCCCCCGAGACGGTCGGCCGCCCGGAGCGGAAGCTCGAGGTTCACCCGGTCCCCCGGGCCGAGGCGCCCGAGCGAGGACCGGCGAAGGGTCTCGGCGACCACGTCGGCCTCGAAGGCGCCGTCCTGCGGGTCGAGGGCGGTCAGGCAGACGCCGCTCACGCTGATCGAGTCCCCGGCCGCGAGCTCGCCGCCGAGCGCGGTCTCGATGCGCAGGCGCGAGCGGTCGGCGTCGGGCGCCACCGAGGCCACCCTCCCGAGGTCGGCGACCAGCCCGGTGAACATCACCACTCCCGGAGTCGGGCGGTGACCAGGAGGTCGTGGCCGACCCGGTCGCAGTCGAGGGTCAGGGCCCTGGTCGCCTCGGCGATCAGCTCGACGCCCTCCCCCTCCAGGGGATCCCGGGCGCTCCGCCCGCCCAAGAGGATCGGGGCCAGGAACAGGCGAACCTCGTCGATCTCACCGGCGTCGAGGAACGCTCCCGCCAGGTGGGGGCCGCCCTCGAGGAGGATCGAGGCGATGCCGAGGGCGCCGAGCTGGTCGAGCGCCGAGCGCACCCGGGCCGGCTCGTTCTCCCCGGTGGCGACGAGCACCTCGACCCCGGCCGTCTCGAGCGCGTCGGTCTCGGTCCGGGGCGCCGCCCGGGAGACGATCACGATCAGCGGGACGTCGTCGACCGCCGTCATCAGCTGGGAGCCGGCCGGGAGCCGGGCGAGGGAGTCGAAGAGGACCCGGCGCGGCTGGCGGTGGACGCCGTCGAAGCGGGCGGTGAGCAGCGGGTTGTCGGTCAGCGCCGTGCCGATCCCGACGGCCACGGCGTCGGCCCCGGCCCGCCAGTGGTGCACCAGCGTCCGGCTCTCCTCCCCGGAGATCCATTTCGAGTCGCCGGCGCTCGTCGCGACCTTGCCGTCGAGGGACATCGCCGACTTGAAGAGCACCCACGGCCGACCGGTCCGGGCGTGCTTGCGAAACGCCTGGTTGCACAGGCGGGCCCGGCGAGCGAGGTCGGCGTCGGCGGGGACGACCTCGACCCCCTCGTCGCGGAGGATTCCCGGACCCCGGCCGGAGGCCTTCTCGGTCGGATCGTCGCTGCCCACCACGACCCGGCGGATGCCGGCGGCGACGATCGCGTCGGTGCAGGGCGGGGTCTTCCCGACGTGGCAGCAGGGCTCGAGCGAAACGTACAGGGTCGCCCCATCGAGGCTCGCGCCCTCGCAGGCCTCGAGCGCGTTGACCTCGGCATGGGCGCCCCCGTACTCCTCGTGCCAGCCCTCACCGAGGAGCTCCTGGCCCCGGGCGATGACCGCGCCGACGACCGGATTGGGGTTGACCCGACCGGCGCCGTTCGCCGCCAGCGCGATCGCCCGAGACAGGTGGATCCGGTCGGTTTCGGTGCAGATCGCCATCCGGTATGGAGCATGACACGATCCGTACCCCAGGCGTGGGACCGCGCCTCCCGCCCCCGGGGCCGAGCGACCCGCCGGCGCCGGCCGGCGCCGGCCTCAGTAGCCGAGCGACTTGTAGCTGATGTGCCGGCAGCCGAACAGCCGCCAGCCTCGGCGCCCGGACCGGCTGAGGTAGACGGTCACGCTGGTCGAGTCGCAGTGGATCGCCCCGTGCCCGAAGTGGGCGTGGATGACGTCGTAGCCGCCGCCCGTGTAGATGTAGTTCGTCCCGTGGCTGGCGTAGATGAAGTCGTTCCCGGCGCCCCCGTAGAGGTGGTCGGACTGGGCCGTCGGCTGGCCGCTCGGCTTGTAGTCGCCCCAGATCACGTCGCCGGCCGGCCCGGCGTGGATCGTGTCGTCCCCGTGCCCCCCGAGGAGCTCGTTGTGGCCGATCCCGGGCGGGACCAGGGCCGCGGCGACGAGATCCCCGGCGCAGCTCGGGACCGGGGCCGGGAGACCGAGGGCCGAGGCCAGGGACGACTCGGCCGCGGTCAGGGCCGGGCAGGTCACCGCCGAGCGGGGGTTCACGGTGATTCCGCCGGGGACGCAGTGGGAGTGGAGCTCGCCGATCGGGCAGCGCTCGCTGAAGTCGGTGCCGTCGAACGGGTCGCTGGCCGGGCGGCCGTCGAGCGGGCGCGCCTGGTCTTGCTTGTTGATCAGGAGCATCCCGTCGATCGCCGGCCACCCGTCGTGGCTCGTGTTCGCCCAGGACGCCGCGGCCGGGACAGCCAGGACGAGGGCGACGAGCGCGAAAAGGATTCTCCTCACGCCCTCCCATCGACACCAGGCGCCCGATCCCTTAGAAGGCGACGGAAAGAGCCGGCGGGGTTACCCGGGGGGCGGCATTTCGGCGTCGGTGTCGGGGCAGGGGGCCGACGCCACGTAGTCCTCGGCCGCCGCCACGGCCTCGCCGTAGAGGCGCTCGGCGAGTTCGACGGCGTCATTGGAGGCATCCGACAGGGAAACGTCGATGCGGTGTCCGAACCCGACCAGCGCCTCGAGGATGGCCAACTGGGTCTCCCGGCTGCACGACTCCTCCTCCTCGTCCGCCGCCTCGCCGACCATCGCGGCCACCCAGTCCTCGGGCCTCCCGTAGCCCGTCCGGCACGATTCGTCGATGTCCCAACAGACGTCCGGAACCGTGAAGACGAGACCGCCCCGGACGGCCGGGGGCGGATGCTTTGAAGCCAGCCGCCGACCCAGCGTCCGCTCGACCGCCGCGACTTCTCGCTCCCACTGGCGATCGAACGGCTTGATCGGCTCGGTTGGCTGCTCCCACGAGCCCCCGGGCTTGCGGATTCGCGTCCACTGCCCGTCGCGGCAGACGATGGTCCCGCTCCAGTGCTTGACCTCGAACAGCCAGATCCCGTCCGGCCCAACCACGAGCACGTCCGCATCGAGCCCCCGAGCCACCAGGAGCCCGCGGATCGCGATGCACCCGGTCAGCGCCCGGCCGAGAACGTCGAGGAAGATCTCCTCGCCCGCGTCGCCGAACTCCGAGTAGGCGAAGTCTCCCCGGGGGGCTCGCCGTACCTGGAGCTCCTCCGCCCACTGCCCGGTGATGCTCGTCGCCACCGGGTGCTCGGGCTCGGCCGCCGGCGGCGGGGCCGGCGCGGGAGGCTCGGGCCGCGGCTCGGCGTGCCCGCCG
>JAXDHK010000273.1:0-4773 GCA_034664545.1 Solirubrobacteraceae bacterium | reverse complement strand
GGCCAGGAGCCGGGGCACGTCAGGGCAGAGGGGATCGTCGGGGCGGGGGCTGCCGCCGGAGGGGTCGGGGGCGTGGGCGGCGGCGGCCTCCCGGGCCTTGGCCAGGAGCAGGGCCTCGGGGTTGATCGCCATCGGATGGGTGGCCCCGGCGGCGGTGGCCCGGAAGGAGGCGAAGGCGGCGGCAGCCGCGTCGACGGCCGCGGCCGGACCGCAGACGGCGTCGCAGTAGGCGACGACCGCCGGGCCCCGGAGATCGCAGAGTCCGGCCAGGGCGGTCGGGTCCCCGTCGAGGACGCCGCGGGCGCTGACCGCTGGCCGGTGGTCCGACATCCCGTGAAGCGTAGGTCAATCGGAGGATTTGCCTGCGTGCGCCCAACGCCGGGGCCGGTCCCGGGCTCAGTCGGGGGCGCCGGCCCGGTCGAACGCGGCCCGGGCCTCCTCGATGCGGGCGAGGGCCTCCTCGCGGGATGCCCACCCGTCGACCTCGACCTTCTTGCCCTCGGGCTGCTTGTAGATCGAGAAGAAGTGGGCGATCTCGTCGGCGAGCGTCGGCGGGAGATCCTCGAGGCGCTCGAGCGTGTTCCAGTTGGGGTCGTCGAGGGGGACGCAGAGGATCTTGTCGTCCTCGCCGGCGTCGTCGCGCATCTTGAGCAGGGCGATCGGCTTGACCGGGATCACGCACCCGGGGAAGGTCGGCTCGGAGACGCAGATCAGGGCGTCGAGGGGGTCGCCGTCGGCGCCGATGGTCCTCGGGATGAACCCGTAGTCGGTCGGATAGACGACCGACGAGAAGAGGAACCGGTCGAGCTTGATCGCCTTGAGCTCGGGGTCCCACTCGTACTTGTTGCGACTGCCCTTGGGGATCTCGACGAAGCAGAGGAGGCGGCCGGGGTCGGTCACGGGGTGCGGAGGTTACCGGCGCCCCCGGTCGGCCCACGGAGCGGGCCGGGGCCGGTCACGGGTGCGAGGTTACCGGCGCCCCCGGTCAGCCCCGGAGGCGGGCCGGGGCTACGGGTCGACGAAGGGCAGGCGGCGCTCGACGCCGACGAGCGCGAAGAGCCGCCGGGCCTGGCTGCCTCCCGGGGTGATCCGCAGGCGATTGCCGTTTCGGCCCGATCGAACCTGGGCGGCGAGAAGCGCGCGCAGGCCGGTCGAGTCGATGAAGGACACGGCTTCGATGTCGAGCACGATCGTCCGGGCGGCCGTCGCCTCGGCCTCGATCAGGGCCCGGTCGAGGGCGGGCGCCGTGCCCACGTCGAGCTCGCCTTCGACCCCGAAGGACTCCGTCGGCGGCTGCGCTCGAGATCCTCACGCCGGGGGTGATCGCGTTCCTCGCTTTCCGAGCTCGGGGTCGTGGTGGTCGAGGCGTTTACGACGGGATCGGCCGGTCGGATCACTCGGGGCCGGGTCCCCGACGATCACGTCGCGGCGAAGCGGACGACCCCGTCGGCCACCGTCTCGCGGATCCGGCCGTCGCCCAGGAGAAGGTCGGCGTGGCCGAGGACCTCGGAGAGCGTCAGGTAGGCCTGGGTGACCGCGACGTTGCCCCACAGGGCCTGGGCGAGCTCGTAGGCGGTCGCCGGGCCCGCCTCGATCAGGCCGAGGATCTTCTCCGCCCGCCGGTCGTGGAGGCGCAGGCGCTCGTCGATCAGGCTGGCGTGATCGCGGATCGGGACCCCGTGCCCGGCGAGGACGAGGTCGATCTCCATCTCCCGGGTCGCACCGAGCGAGGCGATGTAGTCGACGAGCGCCCGCGGCCGGGTCTCCTCCTCGCCGGCCGGACCCCCGAGCGGGCGGGTGAGGAGGGGGTTGGAGGAGATGTGGGCGATCAGATGGTCGCCACCGAGGAGGATCCGGCGCTCGGCGTCCCAGAAGACGGTGTCGCTCGGGCTGTGACCGGGGCGGTGGAGGACTTCGAGGGTGCGGTCCCGGAGGCGGAGGGTCGACCCGGCGGCCAGGGGACGGGTCACCGTGACGCTCGCTCCCCAGGCCCGGTAGCTGGCGGATACCGCCCGGAGGGCGTGGACG
Source organism: Solirubrobacteraceae bacterium (assembly GCA_034664545.1). Classification (GTDB taxonomy): domain Bacteria; phylum Actinomycetota; class Thermoleophilia; order Solirubrobacterales; family Solirubrobacteraceae; genus Palsa-513. Next base: position 2,745 of record JAXDHK010000273.1, on the reverse strand, counting down.
ACGTCGGCGGGGAGGCCGTGGCGGAGCATCATCCGGGCGGCGAACCGGTCGTCGAGCTCCATGTCCTCGCGGTAGCGCTCGAGGTAGGGGGCGACCAGGTCGAGCGCGGCGACCTCGGCCCCCGACCGGCGGGCGATGATCTCGGCCAGGCCGATGTGGTCCATGTGCTGGTGGGTGAGGACGAGCAGGCCGATGTCCTCGATCGCGTGGCCGTGGCCGTTGAGGGCCTGTTCGAGCTCGTCGAGCGCCTGGCCCGAGTTCGGCCCGGAGTCGATCAGGGTGAGGGGGTCATCCTCGAGCAGGTAGAGGTTGACCCGGCCGACGGCGAAGGGGGTGGCGATCGGCAGGCACCGGATGCCGGCGATCTCGGCGTCCGGCGGCGGGCTCACGCCCGGATCAGCGCGAGCACCTCGTCGCGCCGGCGCTCCATGTCCTCGCGGGAGACGAGCGACTCGAGGCAGAGGCGCAGGAGGGGCTCGGTGTTAGACGAGCGGACGTTGAAGTGCCAGTCGTCGTAGTCGATGGAGATCCCGTCGAGCCGGGTCTGGCGGGCGTCGGTGAAGTGCTCGGCGATCGCCTCCATCCGGCCCGGGGGATCGGCCACCTCGCTGTTGATCTCCCCGGAGATGAAGTACTTGGCGTGGTAGGGGGCGAGGAGCTCGGAGAGGGGCCGGCCGGAGGTGGCGATGAGCTCGAGCATCAGGAGGGCGGGGAGGGTGCCCGAGTCGGCGCAGTAGAAGTCGCGGAAGTAGTAGTGGCCGGAGACCTCGCCGCCGAAGAGCGAGCCCTCCTTGCGCATCCGGGTCTTGAAGAAGGAGTGCCCCACCCGGTTCATGCGGGGGGTCCCCCCGGCCCCCTCGACGGTGTCGGGCACGGCTCGGCTGGCCCGGACGTCGTAGAGGATCGCCTCGCCGGGGTCCCGCTTCCCGAGCAGCGACTCGGCGAGGAGGGCGGTGAGGAAGTCGCCGTCGATGAACTCCCCGGTCTCGTCGATGAAGAAGCACCGGTCGGCGTCCCCGTCCCAGGCGATCCCGAGGTCGGCGCCAACGCTGCGAACCCGCTCGATGATGAGCCGGCGGTTCTCGGGGAGGAGGGGGTTCGGCTCGTGCCCGGGGAAGTTCCCGTCCGGGGTCCAGTAGGTCTCGACCAGGTCGAGATCGAGTCCCCGGAGGATCGGCCCGACCATCGGCCCGGCCATCCCGTTCCCCCCGTCGAGGACGACCTTGAGGCCGGCGATGCTGGCCGAGTCGACGAAGGCGAGGGCGGCGGCCCGGAACTCCTCGTAGATGTCGACCTCGACCGCGCTGCCCCCGCCCGGAGCATCGCCGAGGCCGGCGTCGATCGTCCGGCGGATGTCCTGGATCCCGGCGTCGCCGGACAGGGGGATCGCCCCGTCGCGGACGAGCTTGGCCCCGGTGTAGGAGGCGGGGTTGTGGGAGGCCGTGCACATCAGGCCCCCGTCGAGGTCGCGGGACCCGACGAGGTAGTAGAGCATCTCGGTGCCGACCTGACCGGCGTCGAGAACGGCGGCGCCCTCGGCGATGAGCCCGTCGCGGTAGCGGGCGGCGAGCTCGGGGGCGCTCAGGCGCATGTCGCGCCCGAGGCCGACCCGGAGGTCCCCGGGCGCCTTGCCGGCCAGCTCCCCGAGCACCCGGGCGAAGGCCCGCCCGATCTCCTCGGCCGCGTCCCCGTCGATCTCCTCTCCGTAGAGGCCCCGGATGTCGTAGGCCTTGAAGATGTCCGGGTCGATGCTCACGCGGCGCATCCTAGGCGGTCTGGCTCGACGCCCAGAGTCCGCCCCGCACGGGCCGGCCCGCGGGGTGGCCACCGGGGCGACCACCCCGCGCCGCGGGCCGCCATAGGGCTACGGGAGGGTGAGCTTCCCGCCGTAGCGGCCCGAGCCGATGCTGCCCGGAGCGCTCCCGGCGGGCTGGGAGCCGTAGAGCTCGAGGTGGCCCGACGCACCGGCCATCTTGCCCGTCCCGCTCACGAACTTGCAGATGATGCCGCCCTCCTTGTCGCTGACCGGGGTCAGGTCGAAGACGTAGCTCTCGTCGCAGGTCAGGTTGCCCTGGCCGGTATGGAGGACGATCGTGCCCAGCCCGAAGACCACTCCCGGCCGGGTCGGGCCGGCGGGTGTCGTGGTGGTGATCAACTCGTCGAAGGTCCCGCCGAGGGATCCGTGCATGACGCCCCGAACGCAGAACAGGGCGCTGCACGGGGGCGCGGCGAGGTGGAAGGTGAAGCGCCCGGAGAATGTGCGCGTGTGACTCTTCTTGACCGAGGCTGCCCCCGCGACGTGCGCTCCGAAGGCGAGCGCGGCGAGGACGGCCAGGGCGACGACCTTGCGGCTTAGCGTTCGCATCTGCACTCCTCAACTCGAACTTGACGTTGGAAGCGCCACTGTACGTCCGCCGAGCGCGCCTGTGCGAATTCTCGGAAGGCCGGGGGCTTCAGTCCCACCGGCGAGCCCGACCCCCCCTTCCCGGCGGCTTCGCGTGCCGCGTTGCCGACGGAGCCGACCCCGTCAGGGCTCGCCAGGGACGCACGACTCGCTCACCCCGGGAAGTGATAGCCCGCGTGACCCGCGGGACACCGTTGACACCCCCGACACGACGGGCGGGGCCGCCGGAGGGACCGGGGGCGGCCGAGCGTGCCAACGGCCGCCGGGTGTGACGAGCTGCACCTCGCCGGGCCCGCGCCACGACCGCTGGCTCGCGGCGGCCGAACGTCGGCCGGGGAGCA
>JAXDHK010000272.1:0-3501 GCA_034664545.1 Solirubrobacteraceae bacterium | reverse complement strand
TCGCGAGCGACGGGGTCGGGCAGTGAGGTCGCCGCGTTGATCGTGTAGTTGTTGCGGCGGCCCTGCCGGGCGCGCGTGATGTAGCCGGCTGTGGCGAGCTCGGTGACGATGCGGTGCGCGGCGCGTTCGGTGATCGCGACGTGGTCCGCGATATCTCGCAACCGGATGCCGGGATCGCCGGCGATGCAGGCCAGTACCTGAGCGTGGTTGGTCAGGAAGGTCCAGGCGGGACGGGTCTCTTGAGTCATAGAACAAGAATATCATTACACGACTTGGTTTTCATGCTATGGTCTTCCTGAGCCAGTCGGAGAGTCACTGAAGCCCACTGACGGAGCTATAGGTGGTGGGCGCTCCGGACAGACATGCGCCGTTCTCACCCTCTGAGAGCCGGCTCGTCGCCTCGACCCGCCTACAGCGAGTTGAGGCGCTGGTAGTGCGCTCGGCGCTGTGCGTCGGGCGCAACGCGCTCGCATGGATGGCGATAGCGGTCCCCCATTGACCGCAGCGGCTTCAGTGCTTCAAGTCCGCAGCACCCACCCAGTACCACGGAGGACACATGTCAGAGAACAATCACAGGATCCGGGGCCGGATCTTCGCCGCGGCGACCGCCACGATCGCCCTCGCAGCGGTGGGTCCGCTATCGAGTTCCGCTAACGCCGGCCTGCTCGGCCTCACCGATGACCAGCCGGTGACGACCCACTGCGACAGGACGATCACGGGACAGAACAACGCCGTGATCAACGTCGCCGCGCCATCGACGGTCTGCCTGGTCAATCTCAAGCAGACCGGCGCCGTGAACGTCGCCCCCGGGGCAGCGCTGTCGGTCACCAACGGCTCGATCATCAACGGGGCGATCACCCTTGTAAACGCCAAGGGCTTCACCTTCTGCAACAGCTCGACCGTGCAAGGCGCGATCAAAGCCTCCACCGGTTCCGGCTTCGCCATCATCGGCAACGGCGGTGACGGCGGCCTGCTGGCCACGCCCTGCGGGGCCAACCACATCGACGGCGCGGTGACCTTGAACGGCAACCTGGGCGGCGTTGAGATCGGCGGGAACTCGATCGTGGGTGCGCTGACGGTCAGCGGGAACATCGCCCCCAATCGGGGGATCCCCACCGAAGACGACGCGACCGAGGTCGAGGGCAACGTGGTCAGCGGCCTGACGACATGCGCCACGAACAACCCGGCGCCCGTCAACGACGGCCATAAGAACACCTTCACCGGCGGCGCGAACGGCCAATGCGTCGGCCTCTGATCTGAGAACAGCCCACGCTCAAAGCAACGACGCAAACCTGGGCGGGCTTCAAATCCCCGCCCAGGTCTTATTCGCACCAGCTGCTAGACACGGCGCTGCCCGACGGGACGCTGATGCTGCACTAGGCGACAAACACCAAGACCATATGGACGGTCGTGCTTCCGTCCGTTGAGGGTGCGAAGCTGACGCGAGGTCTCCTCCGGGAATACGAGGTCTACGAGGACACCCAGAAGACAAAGGCCCTCGACGACTACCTCGGCGCCCCGGTCCCGGCTTCGTAGAGCCGGTCCCGACCTACCGATGGTGGCGGCCCCACGACACCCATGGCCGCGACGGTCGTTGGTCGTAGCGCAGAAGGAACCTCTCGAGCTCCGGCAGGTGGTCGGTGTTGATGTAGTCGACGTGGGCCGCCAGCAGCTCCTTCCACACGGCCTGGCGGGCATCGACGCCCCCGGTCGGGGCGCCGTCGGGCGTCAGGTAGAAGCGCACCCGCTGGCCGTTGGCGTGGGCGGTCCTCACGATCCGCCGCAGCTTCGCCCGCTCGTCGGCCGGCATCGGGCCGATCCCGTTCCAGGCGAAGTTGAACAGCCAGGCGTCGCTGATCAGGGGCACGAGGGTCTGATCGGTGGCGATGCCGAGGTCAGTCAACCGGCCGTCGTAGCCGGCGTACCGGACCTGCTGGCGCCGCATGAACTCCGTGGGCCGGTTGCCCGAGACGATCGCGGTCACCGCGCCGTCCCGGACGCCGCTCGGGCCGAAGGTGGTGAACATCCGGTGCCCGCCGACCGACCGGTAGCGCCGGAGCTCCCGGTTCAGCTCGAGATAGGTCGGGCCGGCAGCGGACTTGATGTCGATGAGGAGCGTGAAGTAGTCGGGGTCGCCGCGGTAGACGGAGCCGCCGTTGCCGGCGACCACCCGCCGGAGCGGCTCGAGGTAGAGCGACTCGAGCGTCTGGTCGGCGTGCGCGCCTTGGACGGCGTGGCCGACGAGCAGCTTTCCGTGGACGAGGGTCACGTCGGCCTCGACGCTCTTGAAGTCGGCGTGCAGCGCGTCGTAGAGCGGCCGCGGATGGAGGTAGTCGTTGTGGGCGTAGGCCCGCTCGAGACCGACCGACCCCTGCCCGCCGGCACTCGACCGGGGAGTCGCCGCCGACGAACGCGACGAGGGCGAGGCGAGGAGCGCGACGACCACGACGCACGCCGCTCCAAGTCTGGCGAGGACGACCAAGGGCGGGCCGACGAGGAGCCTCACCACCACGTGTCGGCGCGATCCTCCGCGGGCGCGCTCGCCGAGCTGTGCCCATCGAGGTCTACGCGATGCCTGCTCATCACGGATCGGAGCATACGGGACGGCGGTGAAGCGGAATCCCCAGGACGAGCGGTGTCAGACGCGCGCGAGGTGGAGGTGTGCTCGCCTCGGCGCTCGTGCCCCGCCGCGTCAGGCGAGGAGCGAGTCCCGGCCGGCACGGACCTCGCGCCCGCCCCGCGCCCCGCGCGACGCCGAGCCCGTCTCCGCCGCCGGCTCGGCTACAGCCCGACGGTCCCGGCGAGCACACCCTCCCGCCGCCGGCGCCGCAGTGGCCCCGACGCCCACCAGCCGAGGAGTCCGACCACCCCCGCCGGCACGAGGACGGCCAGGGCGATCACGGCCACCCCGAACACCGTCTCGAGCACGCTGACCGCGTCGTCGAGCGCCGCCCCCGGCCCCCACGCCGACCCGCCCCCGCCACCCGTCCGCTGGTCCTCGTCGATCGTGACGCTCAGATGGGCCGTGCTCCCCCGGCTCTGGAGCCCGGCCAGCCGCGCCTTGTCCGCCACGATCCGGCCGTTGACCACCCCGAGCCGGGCGTGGATGCTCGCCACCTGGTTGGCCGTCGTCGCCCTGGCCAGCGCCCGCAGGAGCGCATCCCGCTCGGCCCGCGACTCGGCCAGCCGGTCCCGGGCCGCCCCGGTGGCGTCGGTGATGTCGAGCCCGCTCTGCGATCGTGAGCTCACGTGGGCGAGGCCCGAGAGGGCGGCCAGGGCCCGGTCGAGGGCGGCGCCCGGGACTCGGAGCTCGAGGCTCGCCTGGCTTCCCCCCTGGTCGTCGAGGGCCACGTTCGAGCTCTCGACGATCCCCCCGAGCCGGTCGGTCACCCCGATCGCCCGGTCGGTGACCTCCTGGACGTGACCCCGCGGGGCCAGCAGGCTGAGCGCCGCGTCGCGCTCCACGACGCGCGCCCCGCCCGCGTCGGCCGCCCCCGTCGA
>JAXDHK010000271.1:0-3786 GCA_034664545.1 Solirubrobacteraceae bacterium | reverse complement strand
CATGCCCCGGAGGCTACTGAAACGGCCGGGCTCGATCTTTTACCCGGGCCTTGGGCGCCCCTTAGGTCCGCGTGATGCCGGCTGGCGATACTCACCGAGCGATACATCGACAGGCAGCAGTTCACCCACCAAGCAGCATCCTCCCAGCCGGACCCGCTGACGCCCCGCTCCCCCCGGGGCGTCAGCCCTTTAAGCGCCCCCGCGATCCTCGACGGCGTCCTTGAGGCGGACCAGGCGGTCATCCCAGGCCGCCTCGGCCCCCCGAAGCCAGGCCGACGCCGGTCCGAGGGCCCCCGGACGCAGGCGATAGCGGACCTCTCGCCGGGGCCCGGGCGTCCGCTCGAGGAGGCCGGCGTCATCGAGCGCGGCCAGGTGCTTGGCCACCGCCTGGCGGGTCATCGGGAGGGCAGCCGAGAGCGCCGGGACCGAGGTCGATCCTTCGCGCAGGAGCGTCTCGACCATCCACCGGCGGGTCGGATCGGCGAGCGCGGCGAAGACCGGGCCGACCGGGTCGGTCACGCGCGAACCAGCCCGAAGGCCCCGGCAAGCATGCTGACCGGGAACCGGGGCACCGTCTCGATCACCACCACCCGGGCTCCGACCGGGGCGGCGAGGATCAGGAACTCGACCCGGGTCGCCGGCTCCTCGCCCCGCCACCACCACCAGACGAGCCGGCCCGGCTCGTCGGCCACCTCGACGTGGATCTCCCGGGCCGGATCCGGCTCGAGCCAGCGGTCGCGTCCGTCCTCGGTCGAGAGCGAGTCCCAGACCTCCTCGGGCGTGGCATCGATCTCGACCTCCCGGCGTACTCTCATCCCGTCCTCCTCCTTGACAACCAAGTGGTTGCTATCGTGTGTGACAACCGTCCAGTTGTCGAAAGGATAGCGCCATGCCCCTGGTCCCGATGGTCGTCGAGCAGAGCCCGCGCGGGGAGCGGTCGTTCGACATCTACTCCCGCCTGCTGAACGAACGGATCGTGTTCATCGGGACGCCGGTCGACGACGGGGTGGCGAACCTCGTCGTCGCCCAGCTCCTGCACCTGGAGAGCGCCGACCCGGACAAGGACATCTCGATCTACATCAACTCCCCCGGCGGAGTCATCTACGCGGGCCTGGCCATCTACGACACGATGCAGTTCATCAAGCCCGACGTCCAGACGATCAGCTTCGGGATCGCCATGAGCATGGGCTCGCTCCTCCTCGCCGGGGGCGCCCCGGGCAAGCGGATGGCGCTCCCGAACAGCCGGATCCTCATCCACCAGCCGAGCGGGGGCTTCGAGGGTCAGTCGGCCGACGTCGAGATCCACGCCCGGGAGATCCTCGCCCTGCGCCGGCGGGTGGACGAGATCTATGCCCACCACTGCGGGCAGACGGTCGGGCAGGTCCACGACGACATGGACCGCGACCGGTTCTTCACCGCCGACGAGGCCCGGGACTACGGCCTGATCGACCGCGTCATCGACCGCCACGAGCTCGGGCGGGCCCCGACCGGCTTCCGGACCACGCCCCCCGCCGAGTAGGGGTCAGGCGCCGGCGGCGGCGACGAGCGTCCGGGCCGGGATCTCGAGGCGCCCGTCGGGGTCGGCGTACGGGCGCAGCCCCCGCTCGACGTCGGCCCGCAGCGCGGCGACCGTCGCGGGGTCGGCGTCGGCGACGGCCCGGCGGAACGCGGTCGAGAGCGCGAGCTGGCCGTCCCACCAGGCCTCGAAGTCGGGGTCCGGACGGAGGAGGTCAACCGCGTCGACCTCGACGTCGTCGAACCCGGCCTCCTCGAGCAGGGCCCGGACGGCGCCCGGGTCGGCGAGGGCGAACGGGCCGGGCTCGGCCGGGTCGGCCGGGGGGCGCAGGCCGAGGGCGGCGAGCGCGGCGTTCGGCACCTCGGCCCAGGGGTTGGCCTCGGCGGCGTCCCACACGGCCAGCGCGACCCGGCCGCCGGGGCGGAGGACCCGCCGGGTCTCGCGCAGCGCGGCCGCCGGGTCGGCCATCAGCATGTACCCCCAGCGGCAGAGGACGGCGTCGACCGAGGCGAGGGGCAGGTCGATCCACTCGGCGTCGATCGCCTTGAACTCGACGTGCTCGAGGCCGAGGCGCTCGGCCCGGGCGCGGGCGGCGCCGAGCATCGCCTCGGACTGGTCCGAGCAGATCAGCACGCCCCCGGGGGAGATCAGCTCGGCGGCGAGGAAGCCGGCGTCGCCGGTCCCGGCCGCGAGCTCGAGCACCCGGTGGCCGGGCTGGAGGTCGAGCGCGTCGATCAGCCAGGCCGAGACCGGGGCGCTCGTCTCGGCGAGCCACCGCTCGCGCCGGTCCCACCCGGCCGCGGCGGAGTCCCACTGGTCGAGGCTCCGGCGCCGGTACTCGTCGGCATCCATCGCCGCAGGAGTCTAGTCGCGGTCAGATCGCGATCCGGACCGGGCGCCCGAGGAAGGCCTCGAGGGCCAGCCAGGCCGCCTCGTGGACGAGCGGGCCCAGGCGGATGGTCGCGCCGCCCTCGGGGCCCGGCCGGACGGTGGGGTCGAGGCCGGCGTCGGTCAGGCGCCCGAGCTGGCGCTCGGCCCGCTGGGCGCCGGTCGGGCCGTGGTAGTGGGCGTCGATCCCGAAGCGTCCGCCCTCGACCGGCCAGACCGAGAGCTCGTCGGGCGCCCAGGTCGGGCCGGTCTCCGCCGGCAGGCGGGAGTAGGACGCGAGATCCTGGCGCCGGTCCCGGGCGTGGAGGTTCGCCCGGGACGACCACGACCGATCGAGCGGGGCCTCGGCGGGCGGGGGGTCCTGCCGCTTGCGCCGGGCCACGTCAGGCCGTCCGCTCCGAGGCCAGCTCCCGGCGGGCGAGCTTTCCCGAACCGGTCCGGGGGAGGGTCTCGACGAAGACGAACTCCTTGGGGACCTTGAAGGCGGCCAGGCGCTCACGGCAATGGGCCCGAAGCTCGGCCCCGCCGACCGGCGGCCCCCCGGGACGGAGCACGACGAGCGCCCGGACCGCCTCGCCCCAGTCGGGGTCGGGGACGCCGACGACGGCCGCCTCGGCGACCGACGGGTGGTCGGCGAGGGCGGCCTCGACCTCGGTCGGCGCGATGTTCTCCCCTCCGCTGACGATCGTGTCCACCCGCCGGCCGGTGACGCGCAGGCGCCCGTCGACGAGCTCGCCGAGGTCGCCGGTCGCCAGCCACGCGGCCGCCGACCCCGCGCCGTCCGCCACCGGCCCCGGCGGCCCGGCGGGCGCGTTCCCGGACGCCGCCGCGGGCGCGGCAACCTCGGTCTCGCCGGCCGGGCCGGGGGCCGCCCGGGGGGCCAGGGTGGGCCCGGCGACCTGGATCTCGCCGCCCTCGATCCGCACCCGGGTGCAGAAGAGCGGCGGCCCGGCGTCGCTGCCCCCGTCGCCCGGCATCTGGGTCGTCACCTGGGAGGCCGCCTCGCTGAGGCCGTAGGTCTGGCTGACCGGCACGCCGGCCGCGAGCGCCCGCTCGGTCAGGGCGGCCGGGAGCGGGGCCCCGCCGATCAGCGCGCACCGCAGGCTCGGCGGGTCGCGCAGGCCGGCGTCGAGCAGGCGGGCCAGGGTGGTCGGGACGAGCGAGACCACGGTGATGGCGCCGTCCATCAGGGCGGCGAGGACCGCCGCGGTCTCGAAGCGCGCGTGGACGACGGCGGTCGTGGCGTAGATCGCGCTGCGCACGAGGATCGACAGGCCGCCGACGTGGGCGACCGGGAGCGGGCAGAGCCAGCGCTCGGCCGGGTCGAGCCCGATCGCCGTGGCCGACCCGAGGGCGCTCCAGAGGAGGTTGCCGTAGGTCAG
>JAXDHK010000270.1:0-13077 GCA_034664545.1 Solirubrobacteraceae bacterium | reverse complement strand
GGGGGGGGGGGGGGGGGGGGCGGGGGAATCCCGAGGAGGGGGCGCAGGCCGGGAAGGAGGGTGCAGACTCCGGCCGCCGCCTCGGCGTCGATCGACCCGCGGAGGCGATCGCGCGCCGGGGGGTCGCCGGCGGCGAGCCCGACGAGGCCGCAGACGACGCCGTCGAGGGCCGCGGCCGGGGAGCGGGGGTGCTCGGGGGCGGTGCCCCGCAGGACGGCGGCCCCGGCGGCGGCCGCCTCCCGGGCGAGCTCGTCGAGGAGCCGGGTCTTGCCGATCCCGGCCGGACCCTCGAGCAGGACGGCCCCGCCCCGACCGCCGGCGGCGGCCGCGAGATGGCCGGCGAGCCGGGCCAGCTCGGGCTCCCGGCCGACCAGCCGGGGGGGGGCCCCGGCCGAGGCGGCGGCCGGGCGCGCCGGATTGACGCCGGGCCTCCGGGCGGGCGCCTCGCCGGCAGCCGCGAGGACGTCGAGGACGGCGGCGGCGTCGGCCGGGCGGTCGCCGGGGTCGACGGCGAGCAGTTGGAGGATCGCGTCCTCGACCGCGGCCGGAAGCTCCGGGGCCTCGGGGCGGAGCCGGGGCGGGGGATCGGTCAGTCGACGGCGCAGGAGCTCGCCGTCGTGCTCGGCGGCGTAGGCCGGGCGGCCAGTCAGGCACTCGTGGAGGATCAGGCCGAGCGAGTAGAGATCGGCCCGGTGGTCGACCGGCTGGTCGAGGACGCCGGCTCGCTCGGGGGCGGCGTAGCGGACGTCGATCTGCCCGGGCTCGGCCGGGGCGCAGTCGGCGAGGATGGCGGCGCCGAACCCGGTGAGGGTGGCCTCGCGGACGGCGACCCCCGGATTGACGGTGACGCTGTCCGGGGAGAGCGCCAGATGGAGGAGGCCGCCGGCGTGGGCCCCGGCCAGGGCCCGGAGGAGGTGGCGGGCGACGATGAGCGTCGCCGGGACGCTCAGGCGGCCGTGGGCGAGCCGGTCGCCGAGGCGGACGCCGTGGACGAGCGGCCAGACCAGGGCGAACCAGGCGCCGTCGCGGCCGGAGTGGACGGGGGCGGCGAGCGAGGGGACGCCGCCGAGCTCGGCGACGTGGCGGGCGATCAGCTCCGCGGCCGCCACGGGGACGAGGCCGGCCTCGGCCGAGGCGATCACCACGCTCCCGAGGGTCGCCGTGTCGCGTCCGAGGAGGAGGCCGCCGTCGAGCTCGCGGATGACCTGGTAGCGGCCGGCCAGGACCGTCCCGGCGCCGGGCAGGATCGGGGAGTGGCCCGGCGTGCGGGTGGTGGTCTGATCCGGGGGCATGAGGTGAGGCGCGGGCGACCGGCGCGGGTGCCCGGGCGGCGCCGGGCTTGCGGACGAGCCGATCGCCTCTGTCCGACACATCGGCACCCGCGGGGTCGCGCTTGACGGACGCCCGCCAGGCTGGCCGGTTGTCCGGCGCGGTCGGCGCGGCTTGACCGGCGCATACCGGGCGGGCCGGGTCGCCGGCAGCCGGTGGCCGGCGGGGGGAGTCGGGCCGGGCGGGGCTGGCCCGTGGTCGGTGGCCGGGGTCGGGCCGGGCGGGCGGGCGCGGCTTGCGGGGGCACCGGCCGGTCCGTCCGTCCGTCCGTCCGACCGACCGGCGAAGCTGAATTGTGCGCAGGTTGCGGTCACCCCCCTCCGTCGGACGCGAGCCCGATCTAGACTCGCGCCCCCGATGAGCACGCCCGCCCAGATCCTGCCGCGCCCGCGCAACGGCGCCGGGAGCGAGGGCATGACCCCGCCCCACAACATCGAGGCCGAGCAGTCGGTGCTCGGGGCGATTCTCCTGACCGACCGGACGATGTACTCCCTGGTCATCGAGGAGGCCCTCCGCCCGGAGGACTTCTACCGGGAGCGCCACACCGTGATCTACCGGGCGATGCTCGAGCTCTACGAGCAGAGCGAGCCGATCGACCTGCTGACGGTGAGCGAGCAGCTCCGCCGGACCGGGAAGCTCGAGGACGCCGGGGGCAGCGAGGCGGTCGACGTCCTGGCCGGGACGGTCCCGAACGTCGCCAACCTCCGCCACTACGCCCAGATCGTCCGGGACGCCGCCCTCATGCGGCGACTCCTCGGGGCGACCTACGAGATCCAGACCAGCGTGCTCGACCAGCGGGAGCCGGCCCGGGAGATCGTCGAGCGGGCCGAGAAGGTCGTGCTCGAGGTCGCCCACGGCGACAGCAAGCAGGACTTCCGGGAGATCGGCAAGGTCCTCCACGACGAGCTCGACAAGCTCCACCGCCTGTCGCTCGAGGAGACGACCCTGACCGGGACGGGCTCGGGCTTCCGGGACCTCGACGCCATCACCGGCGGCTTCCAGCCGGGCAACCTGATCGTCCTGGCGGCGCGCCCGTCGATGGGCAAGAGCTGCCTGGTGACCAACATCGCCGAGAACGCGGCGATCGAGTACGGGAAGCCGGTCGCCCTCTTCTCCCTGGAGATGTCAGAGGCCGAGCTCGCCCAGCGCTTCATCGCCTCCCAGGCCCGGATCAAGGGCGACGAGCTCCGCAAGGGGCGGGTCGGAGAGGACCGGTGGCCGAAGGTCATCAAGGCGAGCCAGCGCCTGGCCGGGTCGCCGCTGTGGGTCGACGACTCGAGCGACATCGGCCTGCTCGAGATCCGGGCCAAGACCCGGCGCCTGCACTCCCAGCACGAGGGCGGCCTGGGCCTGGTGATCGTCGACTACCTCCAGCTGCTGCGGGCCGATTCCCGCAGCGAGAACCGGGCCGAGGTGATCGGGCAGATGTCCCGGGGCCTGAAGCTCCTGGCCCGGGAGCTCGAGGTCCCGGTGATCGCCCTCTCCCAGCTCAACCGGGGGGTCGAGCAGCGCCAGGACAAGCGGCCGCTGCTCTCGGACCTCCGGGAGTCGGGGGCGGTCGAGCAGGACGCCGACGTCGTGGTGTTCATCTACCGCGACGACTACTACAACCCCGAGGACTCCGAGCGCCCGGGCGAGGCCGACCTGATCATCTCCAAGCACCGCAACGGCGCTCTCGGGACCGTGACCCTCACCTTCCAGCCCGAGTACCCCCGGTTCATGAACTACACGAGCGGGGAGCGCTTCTCCTAGCGTCCCACCTACGCGAGGCCGGGGCCGGGGGCGATGAGCGCGTGCATGCCGTGGGGGGCGACGATGAGCGGGTCGTGCATCCCGTGGGGGGCGACGAGGGTCGACTTGCCCGGGGTGTGCGGAGCCGCGACGACGACCCCGGCGGCCGGGACGAGCGCGAGTGCGGCGAGCAGCGCGATACGCCTGAACATGGTGTGACCTCCTGACCGCGGGATCGCCCCGGGGTCGTGGTGTGAGCGACGAGAGCGGAGGCCGGGTCGCCTGGGATCGCGGTGACCGCGATCCCCGATGCCTCGACTGACTGGCGGAACCTCCGAGCGGCTGACTGCGCCTCCTAGAGGCAAGGTCGGTGCCGTGCGGCGCGGGCCCCCGATCGGGTCGCGGGGCCTGGACGCATGTACTACGCCGCCCGCCCGCCCGACCGGTTGGTATTTTGGCCGGCGTGGGCACGACGCCATCGGCCGGTCCGATCACCGCCACCGGGACGGCCGCGGGCAACGTCGACGGCCAGGCGATCGCCATCTCGGTGTTCAGCACGATCAAGTGGTGGGGGCGCCTGTACCTGCCGATCCTCTTCTACGCGGCCAAGCGGATCCCCTGGCTGACCGCCACCCTGCGCAAGCTGTCCTTCATCCACTTCGCCCGGTGGGCGCTGGTCAAGGAGATTCCCTACAACGGCCCGCCCCAGTCCCGGCAGGTGCTCGGCTACGCCCACATGTACTTCGAGAGCAACTTCAACGGCGGGCGGGACGAGTACATCGACGCGTTCTCCCACGTCATGGCCCCGAACATGAAGGTGTTCTTCGGGAGCTCCTACGGCTTTCCGGGACCGCTCCCGGTGGGTCCGTTCAAGGACTACATCCACGCCAACGAGACCGAGGTGAGCCACTACTACTCGGCCTATCCGGACGCCACGATCACGATGATCGCCGGGGCGCTCGACCTCGACGAGAAGCTCGCCCCCCTCGTCCGCGACGCTCCGGGCATGCACCCGGACGCCTTCGCCGCGGCCTACCGCAAGCTCCTCACCGACGCCCAGAGGAGCCTGTGAAGTCCGCCAACCGGTCGGGCCAGGCCTACGGGTTCATGGCGCTGACCCCGATCAAGCCCGGGGAGGAGGACGCCCTCCGGGCGTTCCTCGAGGGTCTGCGCAACCGGGGGCCGAGCCCGCTCAGCCGCCTGGCCGCGACCCACATGGGGCGCTGGGTGATCCTCCGAAACTTCAACTGGGACCCCTTCTACGACCAGCCCGACCCCGACGCCCTGTCCCACCCGGCGCTGATCTTCTCGACCTGCTTCGACGGGGACCTCGACCCCTACCTCGACGAGCTCTCCGAGGCGCTCGCGCCCGAGGCGCCCGAGATCTGGGGCCGGTGCATCGGCTGCCCGGACCCGGCCCGGGGGCCGGGGCTGAAGGCCTACCTCGAGCACAACCAGATCGACTGCGGGTTCTTCTTCGCCGCCTACGGGTCCTCGACGGTCGCCGAGGTCAGGGCCAGCCTCGACCAGCGCGATCGGCTGGTCGCCTTCGCCACCCGGACCCAGGGTCTCGGGCCGGCCGAGCTCCACCGGGCGTTCGTCGCCGAGTTCCCCGGCCGATGACCCCCACCCGCTCGGAGATCGACCTGGCCGATCTGCAGGGGGACATCCTCCGGGCCTACGGCAACGACTACGACTGCACGGCCTACGCCTTCGTCCACATCGAGGGCCCGGCCGACCGGGCCCGGGCCTGGCTGGCCGGGCTGGCCCCGCACGTGACGAGCGCGGTCCCGTGGAGGGAGGGCAAGCCGGCGACCACGCTCAACGTCGCCGTGACCGCCTCGGGCCTCCGGGCCCTCGGGGTCTCCGATGACGTCCTGGCGAGCTTTCCGGCCGACTTCCGCGACGGGATGGCCGGCCGGGCCGCCCGGCTCGGGGACGTCGGTCCGAGCGGGCCCGACGGATGGGAGGGGGGTCTCGGGACCGGGGAGGCCCATGTCCTGCTGACTATCAACGCCCGGGCGACCGAGGACTACGACCGGGCGCTCGGGCGGATGCGCGAGGCGATGGACGCGGCCGGGGGCGTGCGCATCGTCCACCAGCAGGACACCCGGCTCCTCGCGGGCGCCCGGGAGCACTTCGGCTACGCCGACGGGTTCGCCCAGCCGGCGATCGAGGGCTCGAGCGACGAGCGCGCCCCGGGCGGCGGGGTCCCCGTCAAGGGCGGCCGGTGGCGGGCCCTCGCGCCCGGGGAGTTCGTGCTGGGCTACCCCGACGAGGACACCCGCGACGACCCCAGGGGGCGGCTGCCCCCGGCCCCGGCGGGGCCCCTCGGCCGGAGCGCGACGTTCATGGTCTGGCGCAAGCTCCGCCAGGACGTCGCGCGCTTCCGCCGGGTCCTCGCCGCGGCGGCCGAGGTCTACGAGGACGGGGACGCCGATCGCCTGTCAGCCAAGGTCGTCGGGCGCTGGCGCGACGGGACCCCGCTCATGACCCACCCCGACGGCCCGAGCCCGGGCTTCGACCCGGCGGGCCCCGGGGCCAACGACTTCCGCTACGCGGGCGACCCCGACGGCCGGCGCTGCCCGATCGGCGCCCACGTCCGGCGGTCGAACCCCAGGGACGGGCTCGGGTGGGAGGGCGCCCTGAGCTACCGCCACCGGATGATCCGCCGGGGGATGCCCTACGGGGAACCCCTTCCCGAGGGGGCGCTCGAGGACGACGGGGTCGACCGGGGGCTGGTGTTCGTCAGCTTCCAGGCGAGCATCACCCGCCAGTTCGAGGCCGTCCAGATGCAGTGGCTCAACGACGGGAACATCTTCGGCCTCGGCCACGACCGGGACTTCGTGCTCGGCGACCCGGCCGGGACGGGCAAGATGACGATCCAGGGCGATCCCCCGTTCTTCCTCTCCCCCCAGGAGGCATTCGTCACCACCCGGGGAGGCGAGTACCTGTTCGTCCCGGGGATGCGCGCCCTCGCCGCGCTCGCCGACGGCGCGGTCGGGTGAAGGCCGCGGACCGCGCCCCGACCGGTCCCCGGGTCAGTTGGCCCGCTGGAGAAACCCGGTGTCGATCAGCCAGCGGACGTTCAGCGGGCTCGGGGCCCCGGGCACCAACGCGCTGTCGAGCTGGATCTGGAGGCCGTGGCCGACCTGGCCGAACCCGGGGGCGATCGGTCCCTCCTCGGCCGAGAACCGCCTGACCACGCGGTAGAGGTGGTAGTTGCAGGTGTAGGCCGGGTCGAAGACGTCGAGGCTCATGGGCGGGAGGGCGCGGTCGGCGTAGGGGGTGTCCTCGGGAGCCAGGAAGCCGCCGAACTCGCTCCCGAAGCGGTCGAGGCGCTCGCCCGCGAAGAGGACGGCCGGGTGCTCGATCGGCCGGCCGACCGCGTCGAGGAGGAAGCCGTTGTCGGGTGGGTAGCGCCAGCCGCCCCTCCCGCCGTTGGCCGCGGGATCCCAGTAGCGGGCGAGGAACTCGTCGGGGGTCAGGCCGGCGAAGCGGTCGTAGCCGGTGAGGATGGGGGCCACCGGTCCGACCGTCGCGAGCTGGGCGGGCCCGAGCCGGGAGTCGCCGGCGAAGAAGGTCGTCGAGCACGATCGGGTGATCGTGGCCCGACCCGGGGCCGCCGGCGCGGCCGCGGCGCTCCCGCCGAGGAGGAGCAGGACCACCGCGACGAAGGCGAGGGTCAACCGGCGCGGGTGTGTCATCGGATCCTCACGATCGGGCGGCTGGACGTGTGTGATGTATACCGGGGCCCCGGGCGCCGGCGCAAGCCCGCCCGGGTCAGGCGCCGGCGGCCACGGTCCGCCCCCCGGGGGACGGCGCCCGGGACGGCTCCTCGGGGGCCCGCTCCCCGGCCCGGGCGGCGGTGAAGGCCATCAGGCCGACCCAGAGGACGATCGAGGCGCCCCAGACGCCGTAGGCCAGGGTGGCCGGGAGCGGGGGCCCGGGCTTGGCCTCCCGGAGGAGCACCTTGGTGTTGCGCACGAACGAGACGTGACGGCGGGCCACCGCCGGGATCGCCGCGGCGCGGATCTGCGGGTCGGCCGGGAGGTAGATCGGCGCGGCCATGACCTCGTCGCCCCGGTAGAGGACGAGCATCGACTTCCAGGACCCGTCGACCGGGACCGTGCCCTTGGAGACGTAGTGGCCGGGTCGGACCTGGTCGAGCGCGGTCCGGACCGTCCCCCCGCCCTGCCAGGAGAGCACGCCGAAGACGGCGGCGCCCTTGGCCGCGTCGGCCGGGAGCAGGCCGACCTGGACGTGGGCCCGGCCCTGGGTCCGGTCGAGGCGGATGACGGCGTCGACGTGGCCGACCCCCCGGTGGAGGGGGATGATGAGCACGGTGAGGAGCACGACGCAGGCCAGGCCGACCCCGGCGGCCGGGATCCGGGCGGCGCGGGGGGCGAAGGCCCGGGCGAGCCCGCCCCCGAGCACGGCGGCGGCCAGGGCGGCGGGGATGGCCAGGAGCACGGTCCGGGGGAGCAGCGAGGCCGGGACCGGCCCGTAGCCCGAGAGCCCGATCCAGACGAGCTCGCCGGCGAGCCCGAAGGTCCCGACGAGGGCGCCGGCGACGAGGGCGAAGCGCAGGCGGCGGTCGGTCCCGGCCAGGAGGGCCGCGACCTCGACGGCCACGGCCGGCGCGAGGTAGAGGGGGAAGCGGGGGAAGGTGTGGTGGAGCGACCCGGCGACGACGAGGGCGATGACCCCGCGGAGGACGAGGTAGACCCCGGTGGCCTTGACCGCCCCCCAGGGTCCGAGGGCGAGGCGGGCGAGGACGAGGGTGAAGCCGGCGGCGGCGGCGACGAGGATCGGGAGGAAGACGAGCTGGAACTGGGGGACCCCGTAGTCGAACTCGCCGAGGAAGACGCTCATCCCGACCAGGGCCGCCCCGACGGCGAGGACGAGGATGCCCCGGCCGAGGAGGGTCGGCCGGGCCCGGGGGAGGGACTCGGCGAGGAGGAGGAGGACCCCGAGGGTGCCGAACCCGCCGCCGGTCACCAGCTGGAGGTGGGACGGGCTCCAGAGCGTGATGTCGAGGCCGTAGGCCTTGTGGTAGAGGTTGTCGATCGGGAACGCGGTCGCCGCGAGGACGCCGAGCAGGGCGAGGACCATCGCCGACCGGGGGATCCTGACCCCGTCGACGGTCGCCATCACGGCGGTCACGACCCCGGCGAAGGAGATCCCCCAGAGGCCGACGAGGATCATCACGTGGGGCGGGGTGAAGAGGTTCTTGTCGCGGCCGAGGTCGATGTGCCAGGCGACGTCCCAGTAGAAGCCGATCACGGCGATCAGGAGGAAGAGGAGCGCGGTGAGGGCCCCGCCCATCGCCCAGCCGGGAAAGCCGGTCAGGCGCCGGAGGCTGTTGGAGATCTGGTGGAAGGGGAAGGCCCACATGCTGGGCGTCCCCTCGGTCCGGCCGAAGGCGAAGAGCAGGGAGACGCAGACGCAGTAGAAGGCGAGGAGTCCGACCAGCCAGAGCCACTGGCTGGGGGGAATCGCCCGGGCCACCAATCCGATGCTCATGCTCTCCCTCTCTCCTCGCCGTTTCTCCGCCCGGACCGGCCCCTCGGCGGGAGCCCGGCCTGAAGTTACCGTCGGTAACCTTACCATAAGTAGACTCCGGAGGAGTGACTGGAGCGCAACGCGAGGGAGAGCCGGCGATCGAGCGCCCGGCCCGGGCCAGGGTACCCCGGGGGGTGCGCGAGCGGGAGATGCTCGAGGCGGCCGGGCGGATGTTCGGAGAGCGGGGGTACCACGCCGTCTCGATGGACGAGATCGCCCAGGCGGCCGGGGTGTCCAAGCCGATGGTCTACGCCTACTTCGAGTCCAAGGAGGGGCTCTTCCTGGCCTGTGTCGAGCTCGCCACGACCGAGCTGATCGGGACGCTCGAGGAGGTGACCCCGCCGAGCCTCCCCCAGGACGTCCGGCTGTGGCGGGGGCTCCTGGCCGTGTTCACCTTCATCGAGGACCACCGGGCCTCGTGGACGCTGCTCTACCCCCACGGCCCGCAGAGCGGGGGTCCGTTCGCGGCGGGGGCGGCCCGGTCCAACGAGGAGATGGGGCGCCTGCTGAGCGGGATCTTCCGGGAGGCGGCCGCGGCCGAGGGAATCGACGCCCGGCTGGCCGCCGAATCGAGCGAGCCGCTCGCCGCCGCGCTGGTGGCCTCGGTCGTCGGGCTGGGGTCGTGGTGGATGCGCCATCCCGACCAGCCCAAGGAGCTCCAGGCCCTCCGGTTGATGAACCTGGCCTGGCTCGGCCTGGGCCAGCTCTCCCGGGGGAAGCTCTGGGTCCCCCCGCCCGGAGGATGACGAGGAGCCGAGTGCGCCATGATGTGGGCATGAGCACGGTGACGGGGGAGGCGGCGAGCGAGATCCGGGCCCGGGTGCGGGACGTCGAGTCGCTGGCGGTGAGCCTGGCGTCGGTCAACTACCTGGTCGACGAGGGCCTGGCCGCCGGCATCTTCCTCAGCCTGCGCCTCCCGCTCCCGCTGCTCCTCGAGGGCGAGGCCGGGGTGGGCAAGACGCAGCTGGCCAAGGCGCTGGCCGCCGTCCTCGACACCCCGCTGATCCGCCTCCAGTGCTACGAGGGCATCGACGCGGCCGAGGCGCTCTACGAGTGGAACTACCCCCGCCAGCTCCTGAGCATCCGGCTGGCCGACGCGAACAAGAGCAAGCTCGGCGAGCACGAGCTCTTCGGGCCCGACTACCTGATCCGCCGTCCCCTGCTCCGGGCGCTCGAGCACCCGGGCCCACGCCCGGCGGTGCTCCTGATCGACGAGATCGACCGGGCCGACGACGACTTCGAGGCGTTCCTGCTCGAGCTCCTGGCCGAGTCGACGGTCACCATCCCGGAGATCGGGACGATCCGGGCGACGCACCCGCCGATCGTCGTGCTGACCTCGAACCGGACCCGGGAGCTCCACGACGCGGTCAAGCGCCGGTGCCTCTACCAGTGGATCGACTACCCGGATCTCAAGCGCGAGGCCGACATCCTCCAGGCCCAGGTCGGCGGGCGCCCGCGCCTGATCGTCGAGGTGGCGACGGCGATCTCCCGGATCCGCAAGGCCGACGTGATGAAGCCGCCGGGGGTGGCCGAGGCGATCGACTGGCTGGCCGCCCTGGCCCTCCTCGGCGTCGACCACCTGACCCCGGCGGACATCGACCGGACGCTGGGGTCGGTGCTGAAGTACCCGGAGGACCAGGAGGTCGTCCGGGCGGCGGGCCTCGACGAGCTGATCGGGTCCCGGACGGCCTGACGCGGGGGGTGGGGAGCCGGGGTCGCCAGAGCGGCCACGGAGCCGAGGCCAGTCCTCAGTCGGCGACGTTGCGGGCGAGGACGAGGGCGACGCCCCGGTCGCCCTGGGGCCGGTCGAGCTCGCCGGCCACCCAGGTCAGCGGGTCGACCTGCCAGGCGGCGGTGGACCGCTCGATCCGCCAGCCGTCGAGGAGCTCGGCGAGGCCGCCGGCGTCGTAGACGCGCTGGAAGTCGTCGACGCTGGGGGCGCCGAAGGGCACGGTCAGGGCGAGTATCCCGTCGGGGCGAAGGCGCCGACGGAGCTCGGCCGTGGCGGCGAGGTCGAGGCGGCGGTCGGGCGGGGGCCGGCCGGCGCCGGAGTCCGGAGGCCCGGGGCTCGGGGGCCGGTCCTGGTAGTGGCCGAGCCCGAAGTGCTCGACCGCCGAGAGGGCGACGGCGGCGTCGAAGCCGGTGAGGGCGGGGTCGAGCTGGTCGAGGCGGGAGGCGACGGCCCGGAGGCGGGGGTGCTCGAGCGGGAAGCCGCGGGGGTCGACGACGGTCACCTCGTGGCCGAGGGCGGCGAGACTCAGGGCGACGGTGCTCTCGCTGCCCCCGACGTCGAGGATCCGGGCGGGCGGGGGGAGCTCGGCGAGGGCGGAGAAGACGAACGCGGGCTCGACGATCCGCTCGGTGACGTGGCGGGGGCGGACGCCGCCGGCGCGGTGGTCGAGGGCGACCGGGGGGTTGAACCAGAGCTCGGCCTGGGCGGCGTAGCCCTGGTGGCCCTCGGCCCAGTTGAGGAAGCGCCCGAGCTCGTCGGTGAGCTCGGTGGGCGTTCCGGCCTCGCGTCCGAGCATCTCCTCGACCCGGAGGGCGGCGAGCTTCTCGTGGATTCCCCGGTGATGGTCGTCGAGACGAGACTCGAGGGAGTCGAGGTGGCGGTGGAGGAGGCCGGTCTCCTCGACCAGCCGCTCGTCGACGAGGTTCGCCGTCCACCGGACCCGGGGGTCGAGCAGCCGGCGGGTCGGCCACCCGAGGAGGCGGCCGAGCGCCCGGAGCCGGGCTGGAGGACCGCCGTACGCCACGGGGCCAAACTACCACCGTCCCGACCGCCTAAAGTGTCGGCATGGCGGACACGTGCTACTGCGGCTGCGGCCGGGAGGTCACCGGCGAGGACCTCGAGCTCTCGGAGTCGGGCGAGAACGTCCGGGAGATCCTCGACGTGCTGCGCAACCTCTCCCTGCCCCTGAGCCAGGACATTCCCGAGGCCAAGGAGAAGGTCACCCTCCTGATCAGCCACGGCGAGCGCTTCGACGAGCTGCTGGCCGGGATGATCCACGGGGACATCGAGCCCCCGGGCCAGGAGGTGGCCCAGCAGATGAGCGCGTGGCTGGGGACGGCCGGGGAGGTCGCCGAGACCCACATGCGCCTGCTCGGCCGGGCCCGGAAGAAGGGCAAGAAGGGCACGAACGGGAGGGCCGCCGGCTAGGGCTCCGGTGGGTCGGCTCAGGGTCGCCGGAAGCGGGCGAGCCACATCCGCAGGACGAGCCGGCGGTGGCCTCCGGGTCCATGGACCCGGAGGCAGTCAGAGTGCTCGGGGCGCTCGGCGAGCAGCCGGTCGATCAGGGGTCGGGCGCCGGCGCCGCCCGAGCCCCGGGCGAGCCAGTCGTCGAAGTCGAGGTCGAAGGGGAAGAGCTCCTCGTGCTCGAGCACGAGCCCAGCCCGGCCGGCGAGGGCCCGGAGGCGGGCGACCGGGAGGCTGGCCCAGTGCGACGGGTCGCGGAGCCGCTCGATCTCGAGGGCCCAGGCCGCGGCGACCGGATCGTCGTCGCCGAGGTGATCGGCCAGGAGGACCCGGCCGCCGGGCCGGACGACCCGGGCGAGCTCGTCGAACAGGCGGCCGGGGACCGGGACGTGGTGGATGGTGAAGCGGGCGAGGGCCCCGTCGACGCCGGCGCTCGGGAGGTCGAGGGCGGCGGCGTCGCCGACGGCGAAGGTGGCGTTGGGGAGGCCGGCGGCCAGGGCCTCCCGCCGGGCGAGCTCGACCATGGCCGGGGTCAGGTCGACGCCGTGGACCTCGCGGACCCGGGGCGCCAGGCGGCGGCTGATGATGCCGGGCCCGCAGGCGACTTCGAGCCAGCGCTCGCCGGGCCGGGGGTCGGCGAGGTCGATGAGCCGGTCGAGGGTCTCGGGGGCACGGGCGACGGCGCTCCGGTTGAACCCCTCAGCCTGGCGGGTGAACTCGGCGACCGTCGTCTCGTCGTGCACGGTTCGAAGCGTACGCGCGTCCGGAGCTCGGCCCACGGCAAACGTCGGAAAAGTCTCCACAGCGATGGTTCTGTAATACGATACCCTCGTGGAGGTTCTCCCTTCGGCGTATCGCCACGGAGTGGACGCCGACGACATTCAGCACGCCCTGCGTAACGCCGCCGTCATCGAATCGATTGCCGAAGACCCCTCGCGCTACCTGGTCTAGGACCGGGCCGGGCGGCGCAGCTCCTGGAACTCGTCGTGGTCGACCGGGCCGACGGCCCAGCGGTGATGCCCGCGATGCAGATGAGGCCCGAGTACCGACGACTGCTCCCCAAGGTGCAATGACGATGTCCCCGAAGCACGGCAACAAAGCAGACGGAACGCCGATTACCGACGAGATGGTCGAGGCGATGGCCGACGAGGCTGAGCGCGGCTATGACGTCGAGGAGATCGTGCGCCGCCGCGGGGGCCGTCCCCCGATGGGATCCGCGCCATCCACAGTCGAGTCGGTGCGCCTCGACCCGGAAC
>JAXDHK010000269.1:0-6371 GCA_034664545.1 Solirubrobacteraceae bacterium | reverse complement strand
CGGCAGGTCTTTTCCCTCTGGGGCGGATGTACGCCGGTCGGGGCCACGGGCGGGCTGTAGTGCCATCCGAACGCCGCGACATCCGGCGCGAGCCCGTCGGGCCACGCGCCGCGTCGAGCCTAGGTCTTTAGGAATCCCTCGTAGTTGCGCATCATCAGCTGGGCCTCGAGCTGCTTCATCGTGTCCAGGGCGACCCCGATCACGATCAGGACCGACGTCCCCCCGAAGAAGAAGTTGGCGTGGGCCCGGGCGATCAGGATCGTCGGGAGGGCCGCGACGGCCGCGAGGTAGAGCGCCCCGGGGAAGGTCAGGCGGGCGAGGATGCGGTCGAGGAACTCGGCCGTCGGGCGGCCGGGACGGACCCCGGGGATGAAGCCGCCGTACTTCTTGAGGTTCTCGGCCTGGTCGACCGGGTTGAAGGTGACGGCCGTGTAGAAGTAGGTGAAGAGGACGATGAAGACCGACTCCCCGACGACGTAGTGCCAGCCGTTGGGGGTGAAGAAGTTCGAGATCGACTGGGCCCACGGGGTGTTGATGAGCTGGCCGACGGTCGGGGGGAAGGCCATGATCGAGGCGGCGAAGATCACCGGGATGACCCCGGCCATGTTCACCCGCAGCGGGAGGTAGGTCTGCCCGCCCTGGGTCATCCGGCGGCCGATCACCCGCTTGGCGTACTGGACGGGGATCCGCCGCTGCCCCTCCTGAATGAAGACGATCGACGCGACGACCCCGAGGACGATGAACGGCATCATCACCTTGAAGATCTGGTTGTCGGAGGTCCACCAGGCCTGGAGCCCGCTCGGGAGGCGGGAGACGATCGAGGCGAAGATCATCAGCGAGATCCCGTTGCCGATCCCCCGCTGGGTGATCAGCTCGCCCATCCACATGAGGAGCACGGTCCCGGCGGTCAGGGTGACCACGATCAGGAAGACGTGGGGGAGGTCGAAGTGGGTGATGACCGGGACTCCCGAGGAGGCCGAGAGCGACCGGAAGAGGAAGACGTAGCCGATCGACTGGGCGAACGCCAGTCCGACGGTCAGGTAGCGCGTGTACTGGGTGATCCGGGCCTGCCCGACCTCGCCCTCCTTGGAGAGCTTCTCGAGCGACGGGACGACGACGGTCAGGAGCTGGAGGATGATCGACGCCGTGATGTAGGGCATGATCCCCAGGGCGAAGAGGGCGAGCTTGGACAGCGCCCCCCCGGAGAAGAGGTTCAGGAAGCTGAGGATGTTCGACCCGCTGAACTGGGAGAGCGACTTGACCGCCTGGGTGTCGATCCCCGGGACCGGGATGTGGGAGCCGAGGCGGTAGAGGCCGAGGAGCAGGGCGGTGAACGCCAGCTTCTTGCGGATTTCGGCGACCGTGAAGGCGCTGAGGATGGTGTTCAGCATGTGGACCCGTCGATCTTAGACGGTCCAACCCGGCGGGCGAGACACGAGACCGCCCCCGTCAGGAGGAGATCACGGTGCACGTGCCGCCGGCCGCCTCGATCTGGGCGCGAGCGGTCGCGCTGAACCCCTGGGCCTCGACGGTGAGGGCCTTGGTGATCGCCCCGTTGGCCAGGATCTTCACCGGGATGCCCTTCCGGGTGGCGAGACCGACGGCCGCCAGGGTGGTCGGGCTGACCGTCGCCCCGGCCTCGAAGCGGGCCTCGAGGTCGCCGATGTTCACCGGCTGGGTATGGGTCCGGAACGGGCCGAAGGGCATCGACATCTTCTTGGTCGGCCCCCGGAGCTTGCGCATCCGCATGTGGATCGGCATCTGGCCGCCCTCGAACCGGGCGCGATCCTTGGACCCGGCGCGCGACCCGGCGCCCTTCTGGCCCCGGCCCGACGTCTTCCCGGTGCCCGAGCCCTCGCCCCGACCGACGCGCTTGCGCGGGCGCCGGCTCCCCGGGGCGGGCTTGAGCGAGTGGAGGCCGATCCACTCCTCGCGCTCCGGGGCCGGACGCTTCGACTTGGGCGGCATCGGGCTCATTACGGCTTCTCCTCGACGCTGACCAGGTGGCGGACGGCGTGGAGCATCCCCCGGGCCTGAGGCGTGTCGAGAACCTCGACCTTGTGGCCGATCCGCCGGAGGCCGAGCGACCGGAGGGTGGCGAGCTGGCGCTTGTCGGCCCCGTTGCGCGACCGGCGCTGGATGACCTCGAACGAGCTCACGGGCTGACCGCCTCCTCGGCGGGCGCGACCGGGACCTCGGCCGGGGGCTCGCCGGCGGGGGCCGACGCCGACTCGGCGGCGGGGGTCCCGGGCTCGGCGGCAGCGGCCTCGGCACCGGGGGGCGCGGGCTCGGCGGCAGCGGCCTCGGCCTCGGCGGCGGCGGCCTCGGCGGCGGCGGCCTCGGCGAGCGCGGCGCGCTCGATCCGCTTGTCGGTGACCCCGAGGACCTGGGCGATCGAGAGGCCGCGCAGGGAGGCGACCTCCCGGGGGGTGCGCAGTCCGTGGAGGCCCTCGACCGTGGCCCGGACCAGGTTGATCGGGTTCTGGGAGCCGAGGCTCTTGGAGAGGATGTCGTGGATCCCGGCGAGCTCGAGCACGGCGCGGACCCCGCCCCCGGCGATGACCCCGGTTCCCGGGGAGGCCGGCTTGAGGAAGACCCGCCCGGCGCCGAAGACCCCGGTCGTCTGGTGGGTGATCGTCGATCCGTGCTTGGGCACCCGGAAGAGGCTCTTCTTGGCCTGCTCGACGCCCTTCTGGATGGCCAGGGGAACCTCGTTGGCCTTGCCGTAGCCGACGCCGACGACGTCCTTCTCATCGCCGACGACGACGAGGGCGGTGAACGAGAACCGGCGGCCGCCCTTGACGACCTTGGCGACCCGGTTGATCTCGACGACCCGCTCCTGGAGGTCCAGGCCGGCGGGGCTGACTGTTCGGTCGATGCGCATGGGGCGGGAGGGTAGCAGCGGGCCTCAGACCGTCAGGCCCGCCTCGCGCGCTCCCTCCGCGAGCGCCTTGACGTGTCCGTGGTACTGGTAGCCGCCCCGGTCGAACACGGCGGCCGTGATCCCGGCCGCCTGGGCCCGCTCGGCCAGGAGCGCCCCGGCGCGCCGGGCGACGTCGCCCCGGGGCAGCCCCCGGAGCTCGGCCTCGGTCCAGCTGACGGCGGCGAGGGTGTGGCCGCCGAGGTCGTCGATCAACTGGGCCGAGATCCCGCGGTTCGAGCGGAACACGGAGATCCGCGGCCGGTCGGGGGTCCCCGAGATCTTGGCGCGGACCCGGCGCCGGCGCTTGAGGCGCCGGGCCGGCGTGGTCATGACAGTCATCCTCGAGTCTCCTTGGACGCGCCGGGCGCGTGTTCAATGCTCATGCCCGCTTGCCGACCTTCCGGGCGACGTACTCGCCCTCGTAGCGGATCCCCTTGCCCTTGTAGGGCTCGGGCGGGCGCTTCTTGCGAATCTTGGCGGCGATCTCCCCGACCTGCTGCTTGGAGTTGCCGCGCACGACGATCCGCGTCGGCTGGGGCACCTCGAACTGGATCCCGTCGGGGGCGGGAACCGAGACGGGGTGGGAGTACCCGAGCGCGAGCTCGAGGTCTGAGCCCTTGAGCTGGGCCCGGTAGCCGACGCCCTGGATCTCGAGGCGCTTCTCGTAGCCGGCGGTCACCCCGGTCACCATGTTGGCGACCAGGGTCCGGACGAGCCCGTGGAGGGCCCGATGCTCGCCCCGGTCGGTCGGCCGGGTGACGACGAGGTGGTCGTCCTGCTGGGCCACGGTGATGTCCCGGGGAATCCGCTCGGTGAGCTCGCCCCGGGGGCCGTTGACCCGGACGAGCTCCGGCTCGATCGAGACCATGACGCCGGCGGGAACCGGGATGGGTTGTCTACCGATGCGCGACATCGCTCACCAGACCTCCGCCACGACCTCGCCGCCGACACCCGCCGAGCGGGCCTCGTGACCGGTCATGACGCCGCTCGAGGTGGAGACGATGGCCGTCCCCATCCCGCCGAGGACCCGGGGGATGTGCTTCGCGTCGACGTAGGTGCGCCGGCCCGGGCGGGACACCCGGCGCAGGCCCGAGATCGCCGACCGGCGGCCGGCGTCGTACTTGAGGACGATCTCGAGCACCTCGCCCGGGGCGTCGGGGTTCGGGGCGATCTTGAAGTTGTCGATGTAGCCCTGCTCGGCGAGGATCCGGGCGAGCTCGGCCTTCTGCTTGGAGGAGGGGATCGCCACGGTCTCGTGGGACGCGCGGATGGCGTTGCGAATCCGGGTGAGGAAATCCGCGATCGGATCGGTCATTGACATGGGTCGGCTCCTCCTACCAGGACGACTTCGTCATCCCGGGGATCTGGCCGGTGTGCGCCATCTCGCGCAGGCAGATCCGGCAGAGGCCGAACTTCTTGTAGACGGCGCGCGGCCGGCCGCACCGATGGCAGCGGGTGTAGCCGCGCGTCTTGAACTTGGGTGTCCGCGCCTGGCGGACGACCTGAGAGGTCTTGGCCATCAGTTCTCCTTGGGTGTTGCTGCATCGTCGGCGGGCGCGTCGGCGCTCGCCGCGTCGGCCGCCTGGGCGGGCAGGGAGTCCTGCGCGCCGGGTTCGGGCGAAGCTTCGGGCTCGTCGAGGACGAGGGCGGGCTGGGGCTCGGCGGCCGCGGCGGCCGCGGCCTCGGCGGCCGCCTCGGCCTCGAGGGCATCTCCGGCCGCCTCGGCGGTCTCGAGATCGGCGGCCACGGCGGCGGCCGGCTCGGCGGCGGCCACGACCGCCGGGGGGGCGATGGTGGCGCCGGCGGCCCCGCCCTCGGGCCGGCCCTCGCGGGCGAACGGCATGCCGAAGGCGGTGAGGAGGGCGAACGCCTCCTCGTCG
The DNA here is from genome assembly GCA_034664545.1 of Solirubrobacteraceae bacterium. Classification (GTDB taxonomy): domain Bacteria; phylum Actinomycetota; class Thermoleophilia; order Solirubrobacterales; family Solirubrobacteraceae; genus Palsa-513. The sequence goes on along the minus strand of JAXDHK010000269.1, from coordinate 1,568 downwards.
GTCTTGGCCGTCGTGGTGATGGTGATGTCCATCCCCCGGACCTGGTCGACCTCGTCGTAGTCGATCTCGGGGAAGATGATCTGCTCGCGGACGCCCATCGAGTAGTTCCCGCGCCCGTCGAAGGACTTCGGGTTCAGGCCGCGGAAGTCGCGGATCCGGGGGATGGCGATCGAGAGGAGCCGGTCGAGGAACTCGTAGCCGCGCTCCCGGCGGAGGGTCACCGAGATGCCGACCGGCATGCCCTCGCGGAGCTTGAAGGCGGCGATCGACTTCCGGGCCCGGCGGATGTTGGGCTTCTGGCCGGCGATGGTCGCCATCTGCTTGGTCGCCTGGTCGAGGACCTTCGAGTCCTGGCGGGCGTCGATCCCCATGTTGAGGGTGATCTTGGTGATCTTGGGCGCCTGCATCGGCGAGGAGTAGCCGAAGCGCTCGGTCAGCGCCGGGCGGATCTCCTGCTCGTAGCGGACCTTGAGGCGAGCGTTGGTCGTGGTCTGGGCCATCAGTCGATCTTTGTCTTGGAGCGGCGGGCCACGCGGTAGCGCTTGCCGTCCTCGCGGACGACCCCGACGCGGGTGGGCTTGCTGTCCTTGGGGTCGACGAGGGCGACGTTCGAGACGTGGATCGGACCCTCGCGCTCGATCACCCCGCCGACCGACTCGGCGCGCTGGACGTCGCGGACCTGGCGGGGGCGCTCGTGGCGCTTGATGATGTTGAGGCCCTCGACATAGACCCGCTCCTTCGCCCGGTCGACGCGGAGGACCCGGCCGGTCTTGCCCCGGTCCTTGCCGCTGATCACGATCACCTGGTCGTCGCTGCGAATCCTCACTAGAGCACCTCGGGGGCGAGGGAGACGATCTTCATGAAGTTCCGGTCCCGGAGCTCCCGGGCCACGGGCCCGAAGATGCGCGTCCCCCGGGGGTTGCGCTGGTCGTCGATGATGACGGCGGCGTTCTCGTCGAAGGCGATGTAGGTCCCGTCGTTGCGCCCGAAGGACTTCTTGGTCCGGACGACGACCGCCGTGACGACGTCGCCCTTCTTGACCGTGCCCTGGGGCGTGGCCGCCTTGACCGTCGCGGTGATGATGTCCCCGACGTGGGCGTAGCGCCGGCGGGAGCCGCCCTTGACGCGGATGCAGAGGATCTCCCGGGCGCCGGTGTTGTCGGCGACCTTGAGACGGGTCTCGTTCTGGATCACTTGGCACGCTCCAGGACATCGGCCAGGCGCCAGCGCTTGGTCTTCGACAGGGGCCGGGTCTCGATCACCCGGACGAGGTCCCCGAGGCGGGCCTCGTCGTGCTCGTCGTGGGCGTGGAGCGTCTTCGAGCTCCGGACGATCTTCTGGTAGCGCCGATGCCGGCGGCTGGTGTCGACCCGGACGGTGATGGTCTTGGCCGCCCGATCCGAGACGACGATCCCCTGGCGCACCTTCTGGGCCCCGGGCTCATGCGCCACGACCGGCTCGGCGACGACCGCGGGAGCCGCGGCGCGCGCGCTCCGGGCCTTCTCCCGAGCCTTGACCCGGGTCCCGCGCCGCTCCCGGGCCTTGGCCGCCCGAATCGCATCGCGCTC
>JAXDHK010000268.1:0-4880 GCA_034664545.1 Solirubrobacteraceae bacterium | reverse complement strand
ATCACCGTCGCGCCGATCCCCGGATCGCGGCGCAGATCCATGCCGCCCTCGGCGGCGCCGCGACGGTGGTCAACGTCGGAGCCGGCGCCGGGTCCTACGAGCCGACCGACCGGTGGGTGCTCGCCGTCGAGCCGAGCGCCCGGATGCGCGCCCAGCGACCGCTCGGCGCCGCCCCGGCGATCGCCGCCCGGGCCGAGGCGCTCCCGCTCGATGACGACTCCGTCGACGCGGCGATGGCGTGCGCGACCATCCACCACTGGGAGCCGCCCGAGGCGGGTCTCGCCGAGTTGCGGCGGGTGGCGCGCGGCAGGGTGGTCGTGTTCACGTTCGACCTGGACGCACACCCGGACTGGATCAAGGACTACCTCGAGGAGGGGCTCCGGGTCGAGCGGCCGCGCGTTCCGCCGATCGAGGCGGTCGCCGCCGCGCTCGGCGGGCGGACGTTCGTCGAGCACGTCCGGACCCCGGCCGATTGCCTCGACGGGTTCGTCGAGGCGTTCTGGAATCGCCCCGAGGCGTTCCTCGACCCCGACGTCCGCGCGTCGCAGTCGACCTGGTCGCTCCTCGGGCCGGTGGTCGAGCAGCGCGTCGTCGACCGCCTCCGCGCCGACCTCGACTCGGGCGCCTGGGACGCCGCCCATGGGCACCTCCGACAGGCCGATCGGCTCGACGGGTCCCTCCGACTGGTCATCTCCGAGCCGGACTGACGGCGGATCGGGGCGTCTACTCGGCGCCGACGACCTTGAAGCTCTGGTTGACGAAGACGTCGTGCGGCCAGTTGACGCCGATGACGTGGACGTTGTACTCGCCGTTGCTCAGCCGGACGACGCGGTTGCCGGTGCCACCCGGGTAGGCGGCCTGGGCCGCGGCCTTGGCCTTGGTCGCCGCTGTCCCGGTGATGATCGTGCCCGTCCCGGGACTGAAGCCGGCCGGGACCTGACCCCCGATCGCGCACCGTCACCGCCGATGACCCCCACGAGCCGAGGCGGCCCGGAGCGGGGTCAGAAGACGGGCGACTCGGTGTAGGTCCCGAAGACCTGCTGGAGCGACTCGACGATCTCGCCCTCGGAGGCGTGGACCCGGGCGCAGTCCATCAGCGCGGGCATCAGGTTCACGTCGGACGCCGCCTGCTCGCGCAGGGCGGCCAGGGTCCGCTCGACCTCGGCGCCGTCCCGGCGGGCCCGGACTGCCGCGAGGCGGCCGATCTGCTTGCGCTCGAGCAGGGGGTCGACCCGGTGGAGCTCGGTCGCGTCCTGGCCGGCGTCGGTGTGGGCGTTGACCCCGACGACGATCCGCTCCCCGGCGTCGATGTCCTGCTGGAGCTCGAAGGCCGCGTCGGCGATCTCCCGCTGGGGGAAGTTCCGCTTGACCGCCTCGACCATCCCCCCGAGCTCGTCGATCCGGGCGAAGTAGGCGTAGGCCTGGCGCTCGAGCTCGTCGGTCAGCGCCTCGACGAAGTAGGCGCCCCCGAGCGGGTCGACCGTCCCGGTGACCCCGGTCTCGTGGGCGATGATCTGCTGGGTGCGCAGCGCCACCCGGACCGCCTGCTCGGTCGGGAGGGCCAGGGCCTCGTCGTAGCTGTTGGTGTGGAGCGACTGGGTCCCCCCGAGCACCCCGGCCAGGGCCTCGATCGCCGTGCGGATGATGTTGTTGAGCGGCTGCTGGGCGGTCAGCGAAACCCCGGCCGTCTGGGTGTGGAAGCGCATCTGCCACGAGCGCTCCTTGCGCGCCCCGTGGGTCTCCCGGAGCTCCCGGGCCCAGATCCGCCGGGCCGCCCGGTACTTGGCGATCTCCTCGAAGAAGTCGATCTGGGCGTTGAAGAAGAACGACAGCCGGGGGGCGAAGTCGTCGACGTCGAGACCCCGGTCGATCGCCTGCTCGACGTAGGTCAGACCGTCCTTGAGCGTGAAGGCCAGCTCCTGGGCGGCCGTCGAACCCGCCTCCCGGATGTGGTAGCCGCTGATCGAGATCGGGTGCCACCGGGGCATGTGGAGCGTGCACCACTCGATCATGTCCCCGCAGAGGCGCATCGCCGGATCGACCGGGAAGCACCACTCCTTCTGGGCGATGTACTCCTTGAGGATGTCCGCCTGGATCGTCCCCGACAGCCGGTCGGCCCCGACCCCGGCCTCCTCGGCGGCGACGACGTAGAAGGCGAGCATGATCGCCGCCGGAGCGTTGATCGTCATCGAGACGCTGACCGCGCCGAGGTCGATCCCCCCGAACAGGGTCGCCATGTCGTCGAGCGTGTCGACGGCCACCCCCTCCCGGCCGACCTCCCCGAGCGACTTGGCGTGGTCGGAGTCGTGGCCCATCAGCGAGGGCATGTCGAACGCCGTGCTCAGGCCGGTCTGGCCCTGGCCCAGGAGGTAGTGGAAGCGCTCGTTCGTCTCCTCGGCCGTCCCGAACCCGGCGAACTGGCGGACGGTCCACAACCGGCCCCGGTACATCGTCTCGTGGATGCCCCGGGTGTACGGGTACTCGCCCGGACGGCCGATCGCCGCCTCCGGGTCCGCCGGGAGATCGGCCTCGGTGTAGAGCGGGCGGATGGGGACGCCCGACATCGTCGTGTGTGCCGTCCCCGGGCCGGCCGGGGCCGTCTTGGCCTCGCTTGCCATGGAACCCAGCCTAACGGGCGCCGGCCCCGGGCACCCGACATTCCGGCCGCCGGGGCGCCCATTCGGACGGGCGGTCCACCCCCGGCGGCCTCCCTGTCCCCCGCCGAGGGCCCCAACCCGCCCCTTATGCGCTATCACGGTTGAATATACGTGATAACGTACGCCCTCATGCGTCCTCGGGACTGGAACGCCAAGAGCTACGACGCCGTGTCGACGCCCCAGCAGGAGTGGGGCGCGAAGGTGGTCGCCCGGCTCGACCTCGAAGGCGACGAGCGCGTCCTCGACGCCGGATGCGGGACCGGGCGCGTCACCGAGATGCTGGTCGACCGCCTCCCGACCGGGCGGGTGCTCGGGGTCGACGGGTCCCCGTCGATGGTCGCCGCCGCCCGTGAGCGCCTCGACCCCGACCGGGTCGAGCTGGTCTGCGCGGACCTGCTCGACCTCGCGGTCGCCGAGCCCCTCGACGCCGCCATCTCGACGGCGACGTTCCTCTGGATCGCCGACCACGACGAGCTGTTCCGGCGCATCCGCCGGGCCCTGCGCCCGGGAGCGGCGTTCGTGGCCCAGTGCGGCGGGGCGGGCAACATCGATCGGGTCCGCCGGCTGGCCCGGGCGATCACGGCCGAGCCCGACTACGCCCCCCACTTCGCCGGGTGGCCCGGCCCCTGGCACTACGCCGACCCCGAGGAGACCCGCGGCCGCCTCGAGCGCGCCGGCTTCGATGTCGAGCGGTGCTGGCTCGAGCCGGCGCCGGTGACCCCGCCCCGGCCGCGGGAGTTCCTCGAGACCGTCATCTGCGCCCCGTACCTCGAGCGGATGCCCCGGCGGCTCCGGGGCGACTTCCTCGATCGGCTGCTCGACGGGCTGGGGACCCCGCCGGTGCTCGACTACGTCCGCCTGAACTGGGACGCCCGGGCCCGGTGACCCGGCCCCCGGGGGCGCCCTACCCGGCGACCCGGACGATCACGGCGTCCCCCTGACCGCCGCCTGAGCAGATCGCGGCGCACCCGAGGCCGCCGCCCCGGCGGCGGAGCTCGTGGACGAGGGTGGCGATGATCCGGGCCCCCGAGGCCCCGATCGGATGGCCGAGGGCGACGGCCCCGCCGTTGACGTTGACCCGATCCTCGTCGATGCCGAGCAGGCGGATCGAGTTGAGGGTGACCGAGGCGAACGCCTCGTTGATCTCCCAGAGGTCGATGTCCCCGGGCTCGAGGCCGGCCTTGGCCAGGGCCTTGCGCGCGGCGCCGGCCGGGGTCCGGGCGAGGTAGGCGAAGTCATCGGCGACCTGGGCCTGGGCCAGGAGCTCGGCGAGCACCTCCTTGCCGTGGGCGGCGGCCCAGTCGTCGCTGGCCAGGACGATCGCCCCGGCCCCGTCGTTGACCCCGGGAGCGTTGCCGGCGGTGTGGGTCCCGTCCTTGGTGAAGATCGGGGGGAGCTTGGCCAGGGTCTCGAGCGTCGTGTCGCGCCGAGGGGACTCGTCGACCTCCACCACGGTGTCGCCCTTGCGGCCCTTGACCGTGACCGGGACGATCTCCTCGGGGAGGCGGCCGTCGTCGGTGGCGCGGATGGCCAGCTGGTGGGAGCGCAGCGACCACCGATCCATGTCGGCCCGGGTCATCTCGAGCTCGGCGGCGACCTCGCTGGCCTCCTGGGCCATGTGCTTGCCCGAGAAGGGGTTGGTCAGCCCGTCCTTGAGCATGGCGTCGAGGGCCTTGGCGTCGCCCATGCGCAGGCCGAAGCGGGCTCCCGGGAGCATGTAGGGGGCGTTCGACATCGACTCCATCCCCCCGCCGACGCCGACCTCGACCTCGCCGGCCCGGATCGCCAGGTCGAGGATGGCGACGGCGCGGACGCCGGAGGCGCAGACCTTGTTGATCGTCTCCGAGGAGACCTCCCGGGGGATCCCCCCCTTGACCTGGGCCTGGCGGGAGGGGATCTGGCCCTGGCCGGCCTGGAGCACCTGGCCCATCACGACGTGGTCGACCTGCCCGGGGTCGACGCCGGCGCGGTCGAGCGCGGCCTCGATCGCGATCCCGCCGAGGTCGGTGGCGTCGAGCTTGGCCAGGCCCCCGCCGAGCTTGCCGATCGGGGTGCGGGCGGCGCCGAGGATCACGGTCTTGGGCATCGGGCAGTCGTCTCCAGGGGTCGAGGGCCGGGCCGGGCCATGGTAGGCCACCCGCGGAGGCCGGTGCACGGTATGGGCCGGTATGCTCGCCGGAATGATCGTCTCCGCGACCACGGCCGCCCCGGCCGAGACCGGGG
>JAXDHK010000267.1:0-3057 GCA_034664545.1 Solirubrobacteraceae bacterium | reverse complement strand
CTGCGAGAAGGCCCGGTGGGCGCTCGACCGGGCCGGGGTCGGCTACGGCGTCGAGCTGTCCCGGCCCGACGAGATCCCGCCCGCCGCCGCCGAGGTCATCCAGAAGCTGCGCGCCGACCCGGCGGGCGTTCACGCCCTCGCCATGTTCCGCGACCACCGGCGCTAGGTTCGAGCCCGGATGGCGGTCGAGGGCGTGCTGGCGCTGCTCGGGCCGATGCTGGCCTCGACCGAGGCGCTCTCCGCGGTCGGCGCGACGCTTCGGCTGCGACTCGCCGGGCGCTCGGTCGAGCCCGAGCTCGCGATGCGACTGGACGCCGTGCTCGACGCGATCGGCGTCCGGGCGGCGATGAGCGCCCTCGGCCCGGACGAGACCGCAGCCCTGCTCGGGCTCGTCGAGGGGTTCCTCGGTCAGGCGAGCGACCTGGTCGCCGATCCGTGGCGGGCGGGCTGGAACCACGAGGATCCCGGCATCCTCGTCGCCCAGGGGAACACGAGCGCGATGCTCGCCGGACTCTTCAAGCGATCGGTCGTCCCGAGGATCGGCGGCGATCTCCCCGCCCGCCTCGACGCCGAAGGAGCCTCGTTCCTCGACGTGGGCGCGGGGGTCGGTGCCCTGTCGATCGCGATGTGCCGGCTGTGGCCGGCGCTCCGGGTGGTCAGCGTCGACCCGTGGGAGCCGGCGCTCCGGCTGGCGCGCGACCAGGTCGCGGCGGCGGGCCTCGACGGGCGCATCGAGCTGCGCCAGTCGACGGCGCAGGAGCTCCTGGACACCGACGCGCACGACCTCGCCTGGGTGCCGGGGTTCTTCATCTCGGGGGACGTGCTCGAGGCGGCGCTCGAACGGGTTCACGCCGGGCTCCGGGCCGGCGGCGGAGCGATCGTCGGCCTCTACGCCCGCCCGGAGCATCCGCTGGCCGCGGCCGTGGCCGATCTGCGCACCGTCCGCCAGGGCGGGGCTCTCGTCACCGCCCGGGAGCTCGCCGCCCTGACGACACGCGCCGGCTTCGCCGACGTCCAGATCCTCTCCGACCCCGCCTGGCCGACGGTGTTCGTCGTCGGCCGCCGGCCCGGACCGCCGTAGCCGCTCACCCACCCGGCACGCCCGGCCGCGAGCGGCGGACAGGTACTCTGAGCCGGAGCTTGGCGTCTGAATCCCGGCACATCAGCACATCGATCGACCGGCCCGCCGCCGAGGTCTACGCCTTCGCCTCGGTCCCCTCGAATCTGCCGCTCTGGGCCGCCGGCCTCGCCGGCTCGGTCGAGCTCGTCGACGGCCAGTGGGTCGGGGACTCGCCGATGGGGCGGGTGACGATCGCCTTCGTCCCGGCGAACGAGCTCGGCGTCCTCGATCACGATGTCGGGCTCCCGTCGGGCGAGACCGTCTACAACCCGATGCGCGTCATCCCCGACGGCCCGGGCTGCGAGGTGGTGTTCACGGTCCGCCGCCGCGAGGGCATGGCCGACGCGGACTTCGCCCGGGACGCGGAGGCCGTGGCCGTCGATCTCGCCGCCCTCAAGCGGCTCCTCGACCGGGCGTAGCGACCCCTCGATCCCGGCCCCGGCGTGCCGGCGCCTCCCGGGTTGCGCGCGCCATGTCTCGCCGATATCGTCGCGGCATGGTCGCCTCCCCAGGCGTCAAAGGCGACGATGGTCTCGCGTCCGCCGACGACGGCGGGGGCGGGGGCGGGGGCGGATCCTCGAAGGGACAGGACCTGGTGCTGAAGGTCCTGGGTGCCGTCGGTACGGGAATCGGCATCCTCGGGTTCGTGACGTTCTTCGGCGGCGCCATCCTCTGGCTCCGGGCGAAGGCGGCGGGTCTCCCGGCAAACGAGGCGGTCGCGGTCATCCCGAAGGCTGTCCTCGTCACCACCGGAGCGAGCTTTCTCGTGCCGGCCGTCTTGCTGGCCCTACTGGCCGTGCTGGTGATCGCCGGCGTCCACGTGGGCTTCTCACTTCGGGCCCGCCTCGTCGAGCGCGAGTCTGCCGGGCGCGCGCGTGAACTTCGATCGGCGGCCGGAGCGGCGATCCGCGACGCCGAACAGCAGGAGCATCTCGCCGCCTCGGCGCGCGCCCTGGCGACGAAGCAGGGCGGGCTGGTCGAAGACGCGAGGCGCCAGGACGCCCCGGATGCTCACCTGCGTGAACTCCAGGATCAGGCCGAGACTCAGGCCGGGGAGGCGCAGGCGGCCGAGATGGCGGCTCGACAGGCCCGGTCCGCGGCGGAGCGGCGGATGACCGAGGCCGACAACGCGCAGGCGACGCTGGCGATGGCGCTCAGACGGGCGCGAGGGTCAGACATCGTCCAGCGGGGCTTCGAATGCGGCGCGGCAGTCATCGTGCTCGCGGTTCTCCCGCTTGCCCTCGACGGTCACCTCGGCCACTTCGGTCGCGCCGTGGTTCTGATCAGCGTGGCCGCCGTTGCCGTCGTCGTGAGCGTCGCCACGTACCTCGCGACCGAGAAGTTCCTCTGGTTCGGCGTCGTGGCCTTCATCGCCGTCGGGTTCTACACCGGCGCGACCACCTACTTTCGGACGGTCGACAGCCCGAAGGTCGAGCCCGTCGCCGCCCTCCGGGGGACCCGGCCGCCGCTGACCGGAGTGTTCATCGCCGACACGCCGGACAATCTCTATGTGGGGACATTCCGCAGGGGCGATCAGCAGCCGGTTCTGCTCGTCATCCCCCGGTCACAGATCACCGATCTGGCTGTCGGGCCCCTGCTGCCTCCCCCCGCCGCGAGAGGTCGCGCGCTGGTGCTGGCCCAGGCCGAGTGTCATCAGCGCATTCAGCAGGCGAACCGCGGCAAGGCGGTAGCAGCGGCGTTCTCCTGCACCAACGACCAGGAAGCCACGCTGTCGACCTCGCAATAGGCCGGTTGCCGGCGGCTCCTCGGCCGGCCGGCGACCCCGCCCCTTCAGTACACCTCGGGCACGTAGGTGTAGTCGGTGATCGGCGGCCGCGAGTAGTGCTCGTCGGAGCGGCGCTCGGGGAGCTCCATCGGCGGGGGGATGACGTCCTCGTAGGGGATCATCGACAGCAGGTGGCTGATGCAGTTCAGCC
>JAXDHK010000266.1:0-5011 GCA_034664545.1 Solirubrobacteraceae bacterium | reverse complement strand
GATCGGATGCCGATCACCGTGCTGGTCGACTTCGAGAACGACTCCGTCGAGACCGGCCTCCGCGTGGCCGACGCCCTGGGACCCCGCCTGTGGGGCGTGCGCCTGGACACCTCCGAGCAGCTCGCCGACCTCGCCGCCCAGCGTGAGTACGGGCCAAGCGCCGGGAAGGGCGTGACGCCGGAGCTGGTCCGGCTGGTGCGCGGGGCCCTCGACCAAGGCGGCCACGACCACGTCCGGATCGTCGTCTCGGGCGGCTTCGACGTCCGCCGGATCCAGGAGTTCGAGAAGGCGGGTGTGCCGGTCGACGCCTACGGCGTCGGTTCCTCGCTCCTGCGCGGGCGCAACGACTTCACCGCCGACGTCGTCATCGTCGACGGGCGGCCCTGCGCCAAGGTCGGCCGGGAGTACCGGCCCAACCTCCGGCTCGACGACGTGCTCTAGCGGCGACTCGCAGGCCGGGCCCCGGATCCAGTCGTGCGGGTCCGCCCGCGCCGCTCGGTCAGCGCTTGAATGGCTGGGGGATGACGCGGTCGACGTCGACCGTCCGCGGCTTGGGGGCAGCCCGATCTCACGAGCGGGTGATGAAGTGGATCCCGTCCAGTCCTTCGAGCGAGAAGCCCGAAGCCGGCCCGGGAGCGACGTCGAGGACGAATCGTGGATGGTTCCAGCGGCGGTCCTGCTCCTCATCGATATACACGGGCATACCGCCGAGCCTCCCGAGGAGTCGGTCGTTTGGCCCGGTCATCAGCTCGCCGTCGTGCAGGCAGAGGGGTGCGCTGCCGTCGCAGCAGCCGCCGGATTGGAAGAGCATCAGTGCTCCGTGTCTGGCGGTGAGGCGCTCGATCGCGTCGAGCGCCTCAGTCGTCGCGGAAATCCGGCCGGTGGGTTCCATGCGGGCCGCTTAGAAGAACCCGAGCGGGTCTTCGTCGTAGCTGACCAGCAGGCACTTCGTCTGCGAGTAGTGGTCGAGCATCATCTTGTGGTTCTCGCGTCCGACTCCGGAGAACTTGTAGCCGCCAAACGCGGCGTGCGCGGGGTACTGGTGGTAGCAGTTGGTCCACACGCGCCCGGCCTGGATCGCGCGACCCATCCGATAGGCCCGGTTCATATCCCGCGTCCAAACGCCCGCGCCGAGGCCGTAGAGCGTGTCGTTGGCGATCTCGAGCGCCTCGGCGTCGTCGGCGAACGTCGTGACCGCCAGCACCGGGCCGAAGATCTCCTCCTGGAAGATCCGCATCTTGTTCACGCCCTTGAACACGGTCGGCTCGAAGTAGTAGCCGCCGTCGAGACCACCGCCGAGCTCAGCCGCACTCCCGCCGATCAGCAGATCGGCGCCCTCGTCGAGACCGATCTGGCAGTAGCTCGCGATCTTCTCCATCTGCGAGGTCGAGACCTGCGGGCCGAGCATCGTCGTCGGGTCCAGCGGGTGGCCCTGGCGGATCTGCCCGATCCGGGCCAGGCAGCGCCCCATGAACTCGTCGTAGATCGACTCGTGGATGAGCGCACGCGAAGAGGCGGTGCAGACCTCGCCCTTGTTGAACGCGAAGAGCACCAGGCCCTCGATGGCCTTGTCGAGGAACGCGTCGTCGTGGGCCATGACGTCGGCGAAGAAGATGTTCGGCGACTTGCCCCGGAGCTCGGTTGTCGATGGGATCAGGTTCTGCGCGGCGTACTGCATGATCAGCCGTCCGGTCGCCGTCTCGCCGGTGAAGGCGATCTTGGCGATCCGCCTGTTCGTGGCCAGCGCCTTGCCGATCTCGGCCCCCGGACCGTTGACGACGTTGATCACGCCGGGCGGGACGATGTCCTCGATCAGCTCGCAGAACTTGAGGATCGACCACGGCGTCGGGCTCGCCGGCTTGATCACCGTGCAGTTGCCGGCCGCGATCGCCGGCGCCATCTTCCAGGCGGCCATCAGCAACGGAAAGTTGAACGGGATGATCTGTCCGACCACGCCGAGCGGCTCCCGGAAGTGGTAGGCGATCAGGTCCTTGTCGATCTCCGAGATTCCGCCCTCCTCGCCGCGGATCACCGACGCGAAGTAGCGGAAGTGATCCGCAGCCAGCGGGATGTCGGCCGCGCGCGTCTCGCGGATCGGCTTGCCGTTGTCGAAGCTCTCGGCGATGGCCAGCGCCTCAAGGTTCGCCTCGATCGCATCGGCGATGCGGTGGAGCACCCTGGCGCGCTCGGTCGTCGACGTTTGACCCCATGCGTCCTTGGCGGCATGGGCGGCGTCGAGCGCCAGCTCGATGTCGGGCGCCCCCGAGTAGGCAACCTGGGTGAACGCCTCGCCGGTGGCCGGCGTCAGGTTGTCTCGGTACTCGCCGGTGGTCGGGGGTACCCAGGCGCCCCCGATGAAGTTCTCATAGCGGTTCTTGATGCCGGCTGACGCCGGATCGATCGTGGCGGGTTGGGTGATCGTGGCCATGGTGATGGCTCCGTTCTCGCAGAAGGTGATCTAGGGCTCGAGGACGATGCGGGCGGCGACACGTCCGGCCTCGACGTCGGCGATCGCCTCGTTGACGTCGTCGAGCGAGCGCGTCTCCCGGATAACCGTGGTCTTGTCCGCGGCATGCAGCGCGAGCACCTCGCGGAGCTCCTTGCGCGTGCCGACGATCGAGCCGACGATCGTGATCCCGTTGAGGACGGTCTCGAAGATCGGCAGCTTGACCTCGTTGTCCGCCGGCAAAGCGACGAAGACCAGGGTCCCGCCACGCCTCAGTGACCCATACGCCTGCTCGAAGGCCCGGGGCGAGACCGCCAATGCGATCGCCTGGTCGGCGCCGCCGAGCCGCTGGATCGCTTCGACCGGGTCCTCCTTGGCGGCGTTGACCGTGAACTCGGCGCCCAGCTCACGCGCGAGTTGGAGCTTCTCCTCGATGATGTCTACGGCGATCACCCGCCCACCCGCGATCGACGCGTACTGGATGGCCAGATGGCCCAGGCCGCCGACGCCGAAGACCGCGACGAGGTCTGACGAGCGGGTGCCGGCAACCTTGACCGCCTTGTAGGTCGTCACGCCGGCGCACGTCAGCGGCGCCGCGTCGAAGGGGTCGACCCCCTCGGGGACCTTGACGACGTACCGGGCGTAGGCGGTCGCGTACTCGCCGAACGTGCCGTCGAACGAGTAGCCCATGTTCTTCTGCTCCAGGCAGAGCGTCTCCCAACCCGACACGCAGTGATCGCACGTGCCGCAGGCATAGCCCAGCCACGGCATGGCGACGCGGTCGCCGACCGCGACCTCCGTGGCGCCCGGTCCCAGCTCGACGACGATGCCCACGCCCTCGTGCCCGGGGACGAACGGCGGGGACGGCTTCACCGGCCAGTCGCCGCGGGCGGCGTGGATGTCGGTATGACACAGCCCCGATGCCTCGACCTTGACCCGCACCTGGCCGGCAGTCAGCTCGGTCGCAGGCACCGCCTCGACACTCAACGGACGGTTGAACTCATGCACGACTGCCGCGCGATACGAGGTCAGGCGTGCCACGGGCGAATCGGGTTGGATGGTCGTGATCGGCATCTGGTCAGACTCCTTGGGTGTTGGCGTCCGCCGGGGCGGCGGACGACATGGCAGCGTTCCCGGCGCCCCGCACGCCCGTGCCGACGGCGCCACGACTTCTGTGGCCGCCGGCGGTGGGCCTCGACCGGGTCGCTCTCGCGGCGCCTGCCGCGGCGGGGCTCGATTGCCCCCCCGGCACCGAGACCCGATCGGCGCGGATGCGCTTCCCGGTGAGCTTCTGGTTCATCGCAGCTCCCTGTCCTGAGGTACTGACGATCCCAACCTAGTCCCGCCGGGCGAGCTAACCATCGGTAGCTAACCCGCGACCCTGCCGCGGGGACTACTGACGCGAATCGCCGACGGCAGATCGCCGAATCGGCGCTCTCAACGCCGCGGTGCTCCGGCGACGGCTGGTTCGCGATGCTCTTCGTCTCCACCGGCTGGATCTGCTCCGGCGCCGCTCGTCGTCCGCCCAGGCTGGCACGCCTGGTTCCGCGACCCCGAATTCAAAGCCGACGAGTACGCCGCCAGGCTCGGCCGAGGCCCTGAGCCGGCGGTCGCGCTCGAACACGACGCCCCCCGCCGACCGGCCGATCCCGTGCCGGTTCCTCCCCGGCCCGTCGCACCCATCCACCGAGCAACGCATCAAGGCCCGGGACAGCTACCAGCCGGACCAGCACCCCACGTGACCGGCACGAGCTCCACCAGGTCCGGCCCACCCCATAGGCCGCGCCCGAGCTCCCGCAGCGCTCAGGGATCATGATCGTGCGGCACGGGTTGCGGCGGAGCCCTCCACAAGATGGCCACTGCCGACTTCGTGCTCGAGCGCGGACGCCCGGACCTCTACAGCCCAGCGCCTGACCGGGCCGGACCCGCGCGCTGGCCGTCAGATGGCGCCCCGGGGGTGCCCCACCAGAGTGACTCTGCTCAGGATGTTTGCGCGCGCGACAGTAGGGCCTGCGGATCACGGCCGCGGAAATCTACCGATGGATCTCCGGGCACCAGAGTCATCCTCCCTGGGAGACGGCCGATCACCGAGGGACCTCACTTGAACGCGCTCAGTGGACGAATCGTCGGCCGTTTCGGCAGCACTCAGACGACCCTACTGGAGGACTCATGTTCTGTTATCAGTGCGAGCAGACCGATCGGTCGGGTGAGCAGGCCGGATGCCACTCGAGCCGCGGCAACTGCGGTAAGGACGAAGGGACCGCGGCCCTTCAGGATCTCCTTGTCGCGGTGTGTTGCGGGATCGGCCAGTACGCGCGGCGCGCGCGGGAGCTCGGGGCCGCCGATTCCAAGTTTGCCGACTTTGCGGCCGGCGCTCTCTTCACGACCCTGACGAACGTCAACTTCAACTCGACGCGGTTCGTGATGCTCCTCGGCGAGGCGGGCCAAATCCGCGAGCGGGCCCGGAGTCGCTACGAGCAGGCCGCCCGCGACCGCGGGCTCGAGCCCGAGCAGCTCGGCGGTCCGGCGACGATGCAGCTCGCCAGGGACGTGGACGACCTCGTC
>JAXDHK010000265.1:0-7945 GCA_034664545.1 Solirubrobacteraceae bacterium | reverse complement strand
CCAGGCCGCGGCGGCGGCGGGGATCCGGCTGGGTCCGGGGGTCGCCGGGACGGTGAACGGCCGGACGGCCGGCGTGGATCCGGAGGTCCCGCTGGTGGAGGGAGACGTCGTGGCCTTCGGGCCGTCGGGATAGGTTCTCGACGGACGCCGTGTGGGCGCTGGGGCGAGTGGGGGGGAGCTCGGCGTCTCGGCGGGTCCGAGCCTCAGGAGTAGGCGGCGAACAGGGTCATCGGGGGGAGACGCTCGCCGCGGAGCACGGCCAGGTCGACCTCGACGCAGTCGATGCCCCGGGCCTGGGCGAGGACGCGGGCCTGGGGCCTGAACTGCTGGGCGGCGAGAACGCCCCGGCAGCCAGCCATGGCCGGGTCGAGCCGGATCCGGTCGAGGTAGCGGGTGAGCTGCTCGACGGCGTCGATCGTGGCGACCCGCTTGATCTCGACGGCGATCCAGTCGTCGTCGGCGTCGCGGCACATGAGGTCGACGGGGCCGATGTCGGTCGGCCACTCGCGTCGCATCAGCCGAAAGCCCTCGCCGCACCAGGTCGGCTGGTCGGCGAGCAGCTCCTGGAGGTGGCGCTCGACGCCGTCCTTCTCGAGGGCGGCGGCCTCGCCCATGTCGTGCTGCTCATCCCAGAGGACCTCGTCGAGCACGATGGCGAGCCGGTCGTCCCCACCGACCTTGCGGACGTCGATCCGGGTCGGGGGAGGCCCGTCGAGCTCGACCACGGTCGGCGGGGTCATCCAGTTGGTGGGCTTGTAGCCGCCGGCGTCGGCGTGGACGAGCACCGACCCGTCGGACTTGATCATGAGGAGACGGACGGCGAGGGGGAGGACGGTCGAGAGGCGACCCGAGTAGACGACCTGGCAGCGGGCGACGATCAAGCGCACGACCCCCAGACTATGGGTCGGGCCGGATCGACCGGGAAGGTGTCCGCCCGGGGGCGGTCGGGGTCCTGGCCGGTGCCCGTGGGCGGGCCCGACTATGATCCGGGGGCCCGGGCGCCCTTCGTTCCGTCTGCCAGCCGGCGCCGAGATTGAGTGGAGAATTTGGTCGACCGCAGCCGCGACCGCCGAGGCGTTACGCCCGAGCAACCGGACTCCGCCGGATCCTGGGCTGAGCGCTGCGCCGTGGAGGCCCGGGCCTACGTCGTGGGCGTGTGCGGCCGAGGCGTGCCGTCGGGGGTGGTCGAGCGGGCGCAGGCCGAGGTCGCGCGGGCCGGGGAGGGCCGGAGCCCCGGGTCGCCGGAGGCCGTGGCGAGCGTGCGGGAGGCCCTTAGGGAAGTCGCCCTCGGGGAGGCGGAGCGGGTGGCCACCGGCCTGGGTCGGAGGCTCAGGCGCCTGGCGCACCGGCGCGTCGGTTGCGCCAAGGTCCCGGGAATGCTCCGGGACCGGGCGGCCGGCCGGCTGTCGGCCCGGGACGTCCACGTCCTCTACCACCAGCTCGACCGCTGCCACGAGTGCGCCCAGCTGACCGGCCGGCTCGATGCGGCCGAATGGCACCTCCACCACGCCCTGACCCGGCCGGTCGAGGCGGTCGCGCCGAGGGTCGAGGCGCCGCCCGGTCGACCACGGCAGGCCCCACCCCCTCCGGAGACACAGGCGGTCCGGCCGGCGCCCGTGGGGCAGCCGGTTCCGACCGGGCCCGCGGCACCGCCGGTTCCGACCGAGACCGCGGCACCGCCGGTTTCGACCGGGACCGCGTCGGTTCCGACCGGGGCCGCGGCACCGCCGGTTCCGGTCAGGCCCGCGCCACCGCCGATTCCGGTCGGGGCCACAGCCCCGCCGGTTCCGGTCAGGCCCGCGGCACCGCCGGTTCCGGTCGGGGCCACAGCCCCGCCGGTTCCGGTCAGGCCCGCGCCACCGCCGGTTCCGGTCGGGGCCACAGCGCCCGACCCCCAGGCCGCACCCGGGGCCGGGCTCGACCGGGAAGCGCCACCCGGCACCCCGCCCGACCGACACGCCCCGCCCGACCGACCCGCCCCGGCCGACCGCCACGCCCCGGCCGACCGCCACGCCTCGCCCGACCGACCCGCCCCGCCCGACCGACACGCCCCGGGGGACCCACACGCCCCGGCCGACCGCCACGCCTCGCCCGACCGACCCGCCCCGGGCGACCGACACACCCCGGCCGACCGCCACGCCCCGGGCGACCGACACGCTCCGCCCGTCGGAGCCCCGAACGGCCGGGCCGCCGACCCGTCCGACCTCCCGAGTCAGTCGAAGAAGCGGTCGGGGCCGGACCGGGCGCAGCCGCTACCGATCGGGGGGGAAGGCCTCAACGGCCACGGCCGGGTCGAAGCCGACGACCGAGCGCCACCCGCCGGTCGGGCCGCCGACCACCCCGAGACCCGGAGCGGGTCCGGTGCCGACCTTGATTCCCCGGATCGGCTCACCCCCCCCGACGAGCCGACCCGGCCCCGGGACCGGTCGGGGCCCTCCGGAGCGGCCGGCCCGGGCCGCCGCTCGGCCGACCCGGCTCCAGCCGGGGCCCCTCGCCGTCCGAGACCCGAAGGTTCGGGTCCGAACGGATCCCGGGCCGGGCAGAGCCGGAGCCCGCTCACCCCGGCGGGCGGCGGCCGGCCGGGGCAGACCGCGGCCCTCCCACCGATTCCGGATCCCGCCGACCGCCGGACCTCCATACGCCGGCGCCGGCGCCGCGCCGCCGCGGCCGCCGTCCTCGTCATCGGCATCCTCGCCGGGATCGAGCTCGTCGTCTCCGGGCGAGACCAGTCGCCGGTGATCGCCCCGATCAGCCGCCACGCCCTCCCCCGGATCCCGATCAACCCGCCCCGGCCGTCCCGGGCCCCGACCTCGAGCTCGGCATCCCCGACCGGGTCGACCGGATCCCCCTCGGGGACGCCCGCCCAGACCACCCCGGTCGGAGCCTCCCCCCCGGCCGGAGCTATCGCCGTCAAACCTGCGGGTGCATCTGCCCTCCCCGCGGCGACGCCCCCGGCCGGACCCATCGACCCCCGAGCGATCATCATCGGTCTCGCACCCCCGGCCCCGACTTCTGCCGCGCCACCCGGTTAGCGGGCTGCCCTCCGGCTCCGAGCGAGACGTCACGCCTTGGACCCTCGGCCCGGCTCATGCCGCGACGCCCCGGGTGGGGGCGCTCGGCTGGGACTCGGGGACCGGGCGACCGAAGCTCGGCGCCGAACCGAGCGAGGCCGTTAGGCCGCAGTCACCGACCGGCCCTCGCGGCCGATCCGGATCCTAGGACGCGTCGGGCGCGTGGGGCGGGGTGACCGGGGGAACGGCCGGCGCCGCTGCGGGAGCCACGTCGGGGATCGGAGCCGGCGCCGGCGGCACCTCGACGGCGGCGATCATCGGATCGACCTCGTCCTCGTGCGACCCGCTCAGCGTGTCCCGGAACTCCCGCATCCCCGTGCCCAGCGACTTCGCCAGGTCGGGCAGGCGCTTGGGTCCGAGGAAGATCAGCGCAATCATCGCGATGAAGGCCAGGTGTATTGGATTGGTGAGTGCGCCCATGTACTCCTTCTCTACGTCCGACCATCCTCCGGCGGATCACCCGCCGGTCTCACCACAGAGTAGCCACGGCCGCGGCCGGGAGGACACGCGCCCGGGCGGCCCGCAGCCGATCGCGCAGCTCGCGCACCTCGGCGTCGGCGCCCAGCCCCAGCGCGCGCTTGCACGCCTCGAGGCATTCCCCGATCCGATCCGTCCGGGCCAGGGCGTGGGCCAACCGCGACCAGGCCTCCCCCGACTCGGGGGCCAGACCGACCGCCTGCTCGCACGCCGAGACCTCGCCCCCGACGTCCCCGGCCAGGTGGAGGGCCAGGCCGAGGTCGAGCAGTCCGTCGACGCTCGGCCCGAGGCCGCGGGCCCGCTGGAGCGCGTCGATCGCCCCGGCCCGGTCCATCAGGCGCAGCCGCAGACGCCCCAGGCGCTCCCACTCCCCGGCATCCTCCGGGGCCCGGTCCACCGCCCGTCGGGCGGCCTCGGCCGCCAGGTCGATCGCCCCGATGTCCTCGTAGATCCGGGCCGCGAACCGATGGGCCGACGGACGGTCGGGCTCGACCCGAGCCCAGTCGCGCACCGCCCGGGCCGCCGCCTCGAGGTTTCCGGCCTGCCAGAAGGCGAGCGTCATCAGCCGCAGGACCGGCACGTTGACCGGGTCCGCGTCCCGGGCGTAGATCAGCCGCTGGGCCGCCAGCTCGGGCTTGCC
Organism: Solirubrobacteraceae bacterium; assembly: GCA_034664545.1. GTDB lineage: Bacteria > Actinomycetota > Thermoleophilia > Solirubrobacterales > Solirubrobacteraceae > Palsa-513. The sequence continues at coordinate 3,757 of JAXDHK010000265.1, read as the reverse complement.
CTCGGCCAGGGCATGCTGGGCCGCCACCATGAAGCGCATCACCCGGGCGCTCCCCGGGTCGGGCTTCGAGAAGTCGACGAACTCGAGGCTTCCGGCCGGGACCGTCCGAACGCCCTGACTGAAGAGCACCCGGGCCCACTGCTGGATGTCGTCGCCCTCCCCGCTGAAGTAGACCCCCGTGACCGACCCCACCCCCCACTCCGGATAGGAGAGGCACCGGGCGTATCGGTGTACGACCGAATGGTCCGGGGCCCGGCTCCCGAACGGATCGTGGCGCGCCCGGTCGGCGTCGGCCGTCCGCGCCCGCTCCTGCTCCTCGTAGGCCCGCCGGCCCGCCTCGGCCCGAGCCGCCCGGCTCGCCGCCGCCGAGACCTTGACCGCGTTGCGCGTCACCCGCCCGTCCCGCGACCCCTCGGCCAGCCGCTCGAGCTCGTCTGCCGCCTGGTTGATCGCCTGGAGATGGCGCTGGTGCTCGACCTGGCGTCCCGGCGGGGCGATGTCCGGGTGCCAGACCTTCGCCATCCGCCTCCGGGCCAGCGCGACCTCCCGCTTGTCGAACGGCGGTTCGAGCTCCAGGAGCAGCAATGCCTGCTCCATGTCGAAGACGTTTGGCATACCCCGCTCACGTTAGCGAGGCGGCCGTCTCCCAGGCTCTATCCTCAGCGGTCGATGTCGACCCAATACGTCTTCACCATGTACAAGATGTCCCGGGTCTTCCCCCCGGACAAGACCGTCCTCAAGGACATCACCCTCGCCTTCCTCCCCGGGGCCAAGATCGGCGTGCTCGGCTACAACGGCTCCGGCAAGTCGACCCTCCTGAGGATCATGGCCGGCCGGGACAAGGACTTCCGGGGCGACGCCGAGCTCGCCCCCGGCGCCACCGTCGGCCTGCTCGAGCAGGAGCCCGCCCTCGATCCGACCAAGGACGCCCGCGGCAACGTGCTCGACGGGGTCGCCGAGATCCACGCCCTGGTCGAGCGCTTCAACCAGATCGCCGCCAACTACTCCGACGAGACGGCCGACGAGTTCGCCCGCCTCCAGGAGCAGATCGACGCCGCCGACGCCTGGAACCTCGACGGGATGATCGAGCACGCCATGGACGCCCTCCGCTGCCCGCCGCCCGACGCCGACGTCACCACCCTCTCCGGGGGCGAGCGCCGCCGTGTCGCCCTCTGCCGGCTGCTCCTCTCCCAGCCCGACCTCCTCCTCCTCGACGAGCCGACCAACCACCTCGACGCCGAGTCGGTCGAATGGCTCGAGCGCCACCTGGCCGAGTACAAGGGGACCGTCGTCGCCGTCACCCACGACCGGTACTTCCTCGACAACGTCGCCGGCTGGATCCTCGAGCTCGACCGCGGCCGGGGAATCCCCTACGAGGGCAACTACTCCGGCTGGCTCGAGCAGAAGCAGGCCCGCCTGGCCCAGTCCGAGAAGCAGGAGGTCTCCCGCCAGCGGACGATCGCCGCCGAGCTCGAATGGGTCCGGACCAACCCCAAGGGCCGCCGCAAGAAGGCCAAGGCCCGCCTGGCCAACTACGAGTCCCTCCTCGCCCACGAGTCCGAGGTCAAGCTCGACCAGGTCCAGATCCACATCCCCGCCGGCCCCCGTCTCGGCGACGTCGTCGTCGAGGCCGACGGCCTGACCAAGGGCTTCGGCGACCGGCTCCTGATCGAGTCGCTCTCCTTCTCCCTCCCCCGGGGCGGGATCGTCGGCGTCATCGGCCCCAACGGCGCCGGGAAGACCACGTTGTTTCGCATGATCACCGGGGCCGAGCAGCCCGACGCCGGGGCCCTGCGGATCGGCGAGACCGTCGAGCTCGCCTACGTCGACCAGTCCCGCGACGCCCTCGACCCCGACAAGAACGTCTGGGAGGAGATCTCCGGCGGCCAGGACCAGCTCAAGATCGGCGAGCAGTGGGTCAACTCCCGCCAGTACACCGCCTCGTTCAACTTCAAGGGCTCAGACCAGCAGACCAAGGTCGGCAAGCTCTCCGGCGGCGAGCGCAACCGCCTCCACCTGGCCAAGCTCCTCCACGGCGGCGGCAACCTCCTGCTCCTCGACGAGCCGACCAACGACCTCGACGTCGACACCCTCCGCGCCCTCGAGGAGGCCCTCCTCTCCTTCGCCGGCTGCGCCGTCGTCATCTCCCACGATCGCTGGTTCCTCGACCGCATCGCCACCCACGTCCTCGCCTTCGAGGGCGACAGCCAGGTGACGTGGTTCGAGGGCAACTTCGAGGCCTACGAGGAGCATCGCCGGGCCCTGCTCGGCGCCGAGGCCGACCGGCCCAAGCGGATCACCTACAAGCGGCTCGTCCGCGGCTGACCCAGCCGCCCTCGCCCGGCTCCACCCCGGCTGACCCACGCGCAATCGCCCGACTCCGGCGGCCGACCCAGCCGCCCTCGCCCGGCTCCGGCGCGGCCGACCCAGGCACAATCGCCCGACTCCGGCGCGGCCGACCCAGGCGCAATCGTCCGGTTCCACCCCGGCTCCACCCCGGCTGACCCAGGCGCCCTCGCGCGGCTCGACCGCGGCCGACCCGGGCCGTCCCGTGCGGTTGGAGCCCGCGGCCTTACCCGCTAACCTCACCCGGAATGCGGTTCTTGATCACGGGGGGTGCCGGCTTCATCGGGTCGCATCTCGCGGACGAGCTCATCGGACGCGGCCATCGGGTCCACGCCCTCGACGATCTCTCGACCGGGTCGATCGACAACCTCCGCCACCTCCGCGAGGATCCGGCCTTCGAGTACACGATCGACTCGTGCACCAACTCCCGGCTCGTCGCCGAGCTCGTCGACGAGGCCGACGCCGTCTTCCACCTCGCGGCCGCCGTCGGCGTCCAGCTCATCGTCGAGAGTCCGGTCCGGACGATCGAGACCAACGTCCGCTGCACCGAGATCGTCCTCGCCCAGGCCAACAAGAAGAAGCGCCCGGTGTTCATCGCCTCGACCAGCGAGGTCTACGGCAAGTCGTCCGCCCTCCCCTTCCGCGAGACCGGCGATCTCGTGATGGGGTCGACCGACAAGGGCCGGTGGTCCTACGCCTGCTCCAAGGCCCTCGACGAGTTCCTCGCCCTCGCCTACCACAACGAGCGCCGCCTCCCCACCGTGGTCGGCCGCCTCTTCAACACCGTCGGTCCCCGCCAGACCGGCCAGTACGGGATGGTCGTGCCCACCTTCATCAAGCAGGCCCTCGCCAATCGGCCGCTCACCGTCCACGGCGACGGAACCCAGCGCCGCTGCTTCTGCCACGTCTCCGACGTCGTCCGGGCCCTCGCCGACCTGATGGAGCAGGACCGCCACTACGGCCAGGTCTACAACATCGGGTCCGACGAGGAGATCTCCATCCGCGACCTCGCCGGGGTCGTCCGCGAGCGCTGCGACTCCCAGTCGGAGATCGTTCTCGTCCCCTACGAGGAGGCCTACGACCCGGGCTTCGAGGACATGGCCCGGCGCATCCCCGATACGACCAAGCTCCACGCCGCGATCGGCTGGGAGCCGACCAAGCGCCTCGACGACGTCCTGACCGACGTGATCGCCTACGAGCAGGGAGCCGTCGTCGCCTAGGCCCACCCCCGTCGGGGCCTCCCGTCGTCGGCGCGACCCGCCCGGCCCCCGGCCATCGACGAAGCGATGAGCCGCCTCGCATCGATCGCCCCGCTCCTCCACCGCGGCGCCGGCCGCGTCCCCGGTCTCAGCCCGGCGCTCGGCCTGCTCGAACGCCCCCGGCGCGAGGCCATGCTCCAGCACCGGGTCGG
>JAXDHK010000264.1:0-6090 GCA_034664545.1 Solirubrobacteraceae bacterium | reverse complement strand
GCTCGATCCCGGGCGGACGCTCGTCGTCTTCGGACCCAACGGCGCCGGGAAGTCGACGCTCCTGCGCGTCCTGGCCACCCTCCTGCGCCCCCACGCCGGGACCGTCCGGGTGCTCGGGCGCCCCCTCCCCGAGGAGGACTGGGCGGTCCGGGGGCAGATCGGCCTCCTCGGCCACGAGCCGCTCCTCTACCGCGACCTGACCGGCCGGGAGAACCTCCGCTACCACGCGCGCCTCCACGGGGTCGCCCCCGAGCGGGTCGCCCGGCTGCTCGAGGCGGTCGCCATGTCGCGGCGGGCCGACGAGCCGGTCCGGACCCTGTCGCGGGGCATGGTCCAGCGGCTGGCCGTCTGCCGGGCCGTCCTCCACGAGCCCGCCCTCCTGCTCCTCGACGAGCCCCGGGCCAACCTCGACCCGGCGGCGGCCGAGCTCGTCGAGCCCCTGATCGGCCGGGCCTCGGGGCGGACGCGGGTGATCGCCAGCCACGACCCGACCGGGGGCCTGGCCGAGGCGGACATGGTCCTCGGCCTGCGGGCCGGGCGCCCGAGCTTCTACGCCCCGGCGTCGGGGCTCGACCCGGCCGGGGTGGCCGAGCTCTACCGATGACCGGGCCCCCGGGACCCTCGACGCGCGCGGTGGTCGGCGCCCTCCTGCGCAAGGAGCTCCGGGTCGAGCTGCGGACCCTGGAGTCGGTCCCGGCGATGTCGCTGTTCACGCTGACCACGTTCGTCCTCTTCCACTTCGGCCTCAACCGGGCCGCGGTCGACGGGGACCTGGCGGCCGGGATCCTCTGGGTGACCCTCCTGTTCGCGGGGATCCTCGCCATCAACCGGCTGTTCGTGGCCGACGAGGAGCAGGGCGGGTTCGACGGGTTCCTGCTCGCCCCGGTCGACCGGAGCGCCCTGCTCTTCGCCAAGGCGCTGACCCTGCTCGCCTTCCTCGTCGTGCTCGAGCTGATCGCCGTCCCCGCCTTCGGGCTCCTCCTCCTCGGCCCGTCGCTCGTCCCGGCCCTCCCCGGCCTGGCCGCCGTCCTCGGCCTGGCCGACGTCGGGATCGCCGCGGTCGGGACGCTGGTCGCGGCGATCGCCGTCCGGTCGCGGACGCGGGACCTGCTCGGCCCCCTGCTCGCCCTCCCGCTCCTGGTCCCGGTCGTCCTCGGGGCCTCCCGGGCCACGGCCCCGCTGTTCGCCGCCGGCCACGCCGGGGCGATCCCCATGCGCTGGGTGACCGTGCTCGGGCTCTATGATCTCGTGTTCGGCCTGCTCGTCTACGCCGTTTTCGACTTCCTGCTGGAGGACTAGAAACCGCCATGTACGGCAAGGGGCTGCGGAGCCTCTCGATCGCCACCGCCGCCGTGCTCACCGGCGCGCTCGGCCTCGCCTTCTTCTACGCCCCCCTGGACGCCGACCAGGGCTTCGTGCAGAAGATCTTCTACGTCCACGTCCCGCTGGCGATCGTCGCCCTGTGCGGGTTCGTCGCGGCCGGGCTGATGGCCGTCGCCCACCTGCGCACCCGGGACCCCCGGTGGGACATGCGCTCCTACGTGGCCATCCACCTGTCGATCATCCTCGGGGTCGGGGTGCTCGTCACCGGGTCGATCTGGGCCCGGGCCTCGTGGGGCCACTGGTGGGTCTGGGACGAGCCGACCCTGGTGTCGTTCCTGATCATCTTCCTGCTCTACGCGACCTACCAGCCCCTGCGCTTCTCGATCGAGGACCCCGACCGCCAGGCCCGGTACGCGTCGGTCTTCGCGATCACCGCCGGAGCCTTCGTCCCGGTCAACTTCATCGCCGTCAAGCTCGCCGCGGCCTACACCCACCCGCGCGTGCTCGGGAACATCGGAGCCAACCTCCCGGGCCCGGTCCGGCTGACCTTCTACGTCTCGCTGCTCGGGATGACCCTCCTGTTCGTGACGCTCTGGAAGTACGAGATGACCTCCAAGCACGCGTCGGCCCAGCTGCGCCGCCTCAAGCGCATCCTCGGCGGTGACGAGGAGCACCAGGGGCGGACCGCCGCCCCGGCGCTCGCCCAGCCGGCGGCCGGCCCCCGGTGACCGTGTCCAACCTCCCGGCCAACGACGGCTACGTCGCCGCCGCCTACCTCGTCTTCTTCGCCCTCGTCCTGATCTACGTGGCGATCATGGCGGCCAAGCTCAGCCGGATCGAGCGGGAGCTCGGCGAGCTGACCGAGCTCGCCCTGCGCGAGCGCGCCGGGGAGGACGCCCCGTGACCGAGCTGCTCGCCCTGGGCATCTCCCACAAGACGGCGCCGGTGGCCCTGCGCGAACGGGTCGCCCTCTCGGGGGGTGACGCCCCGGCCTTCCTGCGGGCGGCCACGGCCGGGGCGGCCGTCCAGGAGGCGGTCGCCATCTCGACCTGCAACCGGACCGAGTTCTACCTCGTGGTCGACGACCCGGTCGCGGCCGAGAGCAGCGTCCTCGGGCTGCTCGCCCGGCGGGCCGGGATCCGCCCGACGGCGCTGGCCGAGGTCATCTACACCCCGCGCAACTGCGACGCCGCCCGCCAGCTCTACCGGGTGACCGCCGGCCTGGAGTCGATGATCGTCGGCGAGCACGAGGTCCAGGGCCAGGTCCGCCGGGCCTACGAGACCGCGGTCTCGGCCGGGACGACCGGCTCGCTGACCAACCGCCTCTTCACCGCCGCCCTCCAGACCGGCCGGCGGGTGCGCGCGGAGACGCAGATCGCCGCGAGCCACGTGAGCATCTCGTCGATCGCCGTCGACCTCGCCCACGACCTCCTCGGCGACCTGGCCGGCCGGCCGGTGGTGATCATCGGGGCCGGAGAGACGAGCGAGCTGACGGCGCGTGCCCTGGCCGAACACGGGGTCACGACGATCTTCGTGGCCAATCGCCACGCCGACCGGGCCCGCTCCCTGGCCGAGCGATTCGGCGGCCGGGTGATCTCTCTCGACCGACTCCCGGCTCAGCTCGAGCAGGCCGACATAGTGCTGTCCTCGACCTCCTCGCCCCACCCGATCGTCGGCCAGGAGGAGCTCGAGCTGGTGATGCGGGCCCGGCCGGGCCGGCCGCTGCTCCTGATCGACATCGCCGTGCCCCGGGACATCGACTCGGCCTGCGCCGACCTCCCGGGGGTCACCCTCTGCGACATCGACGACCTCCAGGCCGCCGTGGCCCGGAACATCTCCACCCGGGAGGGCGACGTCCCCCAGGCCGAGCAGATCGTCGAGCAGGAGATCCAGCGCTTCGCCGCCTGGCTCGGACAGCTCGACGTCCGCCCGACGGTGGCCGCCCTGCGCCAGCACGGGAGCGAGATCGTCGACTCGGTCCTCGACGAGAACGCCGGCCGGTGGGAGTCGGCCTCGCCGCGGGACGTGGCCCGGGTCGAGGCGATGGCCCGGGCGGTGATGAGCCGGCTCCTGCACGAGCCGACGGTCCGCCTCAAGGAGCTCGACCCCGAGCGCAGCCACGGGAGCGTCAAGCTCGTGCGGGAGCTGTTCGGGCTCGGGGCCGGGGAGGCGAGCGACGCCCGGGCGCCGGACGAGGCGGCGGGCGAGAACGTGCTGGCGCTCCCGCGCCGCCACCGCGCGTGAGCGTCCTGCGGCTGGGCAGTCGATCGAGCCCCCTCGCGCTGGCCCAGGCCCGGGCCGTGGCCGCGGCGATCGGCGCCGGCCAGCCGGTCGAGCTCGTGACCAGCGACGACCGTCCGGCCGGGGGGATCGAGGACAAGAGCCGGTGGGTGGCGGGGATCGAGGGAGCGCTCCTGGCCGGGGAGATCGACCTGGCCGTCCACTCGGCCAAGGACGTCCCGGCCGTGCTCCCGGCCGGTCTGGCCCTGATCGGCGCCCCGGCCCGGGCCGACGCCCGGGATGCTCTGTGCGGCGCGTCCGGCCTCGACGCGCTCGCCCCGGGGGCCCGGGTCGGGACGAGCAGCCTCCGGCGCATGGCCCAGCTGCGCGCCCTGCGCCCCGACCTCGACGTGCGCGAGCTCCACGGGAACGTCGACACCCGCCTGCGGCGCCTCGCGGCGGGTGACTTCGAGGCGATCGTCGTCGCCATGGCCGGCCTCGACCGGCTGGGCCTCGACGGGGGGGTCCCGCTCGACGAGCTCGTCCCGGCCCCGGGGCAGGGGACGCTGGCGCTCGAGGCGCGCGCCGGGGACGAGGCTGCCCGCCGGGCGATCGAGGGGCTCCGGGACCCCGGGTCCGAGGCGGCGCTGGCCGCCGAGCGGGCGCTCGTCGAGGCCCTGGGCGCCGGGTGCCACACCCCGGTCGGGGCCCACGCCGCCCCCGGGGGCCTCGCCCTCCACGCCTTCGTCGGCCTGCCCGACGGGTCGGCCTGGATCCGCGACGAGCTCGCCGGGGACGAGCCCGAGGCCCTCGGGCGCGAGCTCGCCCGCCGCCTCCTGAGCGCCGGGGCCGGGGAGATGCTCGGGTGAGCGGGGGGCGGGTCTGCTTCGTCGGGGCCGGGCCCGGGGACCCCGGGCTCCTGACCGCGCGCGCCCTCGAGCTGATCGCCGCGGCCGACGTGATCCTCTACGACCGCCTGATCCCCGACGAGGCGCTGGCCGGGGCCCGGACCGACGCCGAGCTTCGCTACGTGGGCAAGGAGGGCGGGGGGGCGTCGGTGCCCCAGGAGGAGATCATGGAGCTGCTCCTGGCACGAGCGGCCGCCGGGTCGCTGGTAGTGAGGCTGAAGGGCGGGGATCCGTTCGTCTTCGGGCGCGGGGGCGAGGAGGCCCAGGTCGTGCGGGCGGCGGGAATCCGGTTCGAGGTCGTCCCCGGGGTCACGGCGGCGGTCGCCGCCGCGGCCTACGCCGGGATCCCGCTGACCCACCGCGACCACGCGAGCGCCGTGGCCCTGGTCACCGCCCACGAGGATCCCGAGAAGGCGCAGAGCGCGCTCGACTGGGCGGCCCTGGCCGCCTTCCCGGGGACGCTCGTCTTCTACATGGGGGTCCGCCAGCTCGAGGCGATCGCCGCGCGGCTGATCGGGGCCGGGCGCCGGGGGGACGAGCCGGCGGCGGTGATCGAGCGCGGGACGCTCCCCGGGCAGCGGGTGGTCCACGGGCGGTTGGAGACGATCGCCGGAGCGGCGGCCGAGGCCGGGGTCCGCCCGCCGGCGATCACCGTGGTCGGCGAGGTGGCGGCGCTCGGGGAGGAGCTCGCCTGGCTCGGGGTCGACGACGGGGGCCCGGTCGGCCCGGCGGCCCCGCTCGCCGGGCGCACGGTCGCCGTGACCCGGGCCCGGGCCCAGTCGAGCGGCCTCGCGGGGCGGCTGCGCTCACTCGGGGCGGGGGTGATCGAGGCCCCGGCGATCCGGATCGCCGCCCGGGAGGAGGTCGAGCTGCCGGCGCTGGCCGGGTTCGACCTCGTCTGCCTGACCAGCCCCAACGGGGTGGGGATCCTCTTCGACCGCCTGGCCGAGCGGGGGGAGGACGCCCGGGCGCTGGCCGGGGCGACGGTCGCGGCGATCGGCCCGGGGACGGCGCGGGCCCTGGCCGAGCGGGGGATCCGGGCCGATGTCGTGCCCGAGCGCTTCGTGGCCGAGTCGCTCGCCGCCTCGCTCGAGGGCTTCATGATCCGCCGGGCCCTGATCGCCCGGGCGGCCCAGGCCCGCGACGTGCTCCCGGACGCGCTCCGGGCTCGGGGGGTCGAGGTCACGGTGGTCGCCCTCTACGACACCCTGGCCGAGCCCCTCCGGGCCGAGGAGCTGGACCGGGCCCGGGCGGCCGACTACATCACCTTCACCTCCTCCTCGACGGTCCGCTTCTTTCTCGCCGTGGGGGAGCTCGGCCCGACGACGCGGATCGCCTCGATCGGCCCGGTCACGAGTGCGACCCTCCGCGAGCATGGGTACGAGCCCCACGTCGAGGCGGCCCGCCACGACATCGACGGGCTCGTCGACGCCCTCGTAGCCGACGCGGCCGGACGCTCCGACTGAGCGGGACGGGCGGGGTGGTCTAGCCTCCCAGTCACCGTGAGCGTCATCACCTTCCTCTCCGACTACGGGTACACCGACGAGTTCGTCGGGGTCTGTCACGGCGTGCTGGCGACCTGGTGCCCCCAGGCCCAGGTGATCGACATCACCCACGGGATCGCCCGCCACGACATCCG
>JAXDHK010000263.1:0-2852 GCA_034664545.1 Solirubrobacteraceae bacterium | reverse complement strand
TTCGTCACGAGCGGCTTCTCGACGACGGTCCTGTCGTACTCGCTGTCGCGGGGCGGCGGCTTCAAGAACATCAGCCCGGCCGGGGCGACCCCACTCAGCGGCATCGGTGGCGATGTCGCACTCACCTCGGGGAGCGAGTTCCTCTACGCCCTGAACATCGACCCCAAGTTGGTCAACATGGATCTGAGCGCCCGCAGCGACATCGACGCATACCGGGTCGGTCGGAACGGGTCACTCACGCGGATCGGGACGTTCGCGATGGGCCAGCTGCCGTTCACCAGCTCGGGCCTCGCCGCCCTCTAGAGCGCGAAATCGGGGCTCAGGCGGCCTCGGTCACGCCGGCTCGATGACGACGCCGTTCCCTCGCCGGCACTCGAACTACGGCGCGAGCCTGCTCGACTTCGCCCAGGACGCCGCGACGGAGACGTTCATGGCGAGCCCGTGGGCCCGTCTCGTGTCGCTGGCCACCCGGGTCGAGCTCGGCGGGGGTGAGTGGCTCTTCCGGGCGGGGGAGTCCGGCGACAGCGTGTACGTGGTCCTGTGGGGCCGGCTCGAGGTGGTGGCCGAGCGGCCGGAGCCGGCGGTCATCTCGATCCGGGGTCGGGGGGATGCGGTCGGAGAGCTGGCGCTCCTCACCGGCGCCCCGCATGTCCACTCGGTCCGGGCTCGACGCGACTCGTCGCTGCTGCGGATCTCGCGGGCCGACTTCGACCGGGTCCTGACCGAGGACCGGGAGTACGCCGTCGCGCTGACGCGGCGGATGGCCGAGCGCCTGCGCGAGGTGACGGCTCGTGCGCTTCCGATCGACCCGATCCCGAGCACGATCGCCATCGTGCCGATCTGCGGGGGGACAGCCGCGGCCGACTTCGCCCGCGCCCTGGCCAGGTCGCTGGCTCGCCTGGCGTCGGTGGCGGTGCTGACCGAGGTGCCGGGGGAGGACATCCAGGCGGGCATCCTCGACCGGGCCGAGCGGGACCACGACCATGTTCTGCTCATCGCATCCGAGCCGCTGGGCGATTCCGCGTGGACGGGCTTCGCGGTCCGGTCGGCCGACCGGGTCCTCGGAGTCGTGGACCGGGCGAGGGTGCCCGAGCAGGCGGACCTGAAGCTCGGGATGCTCAAGGGCTGCGACCTGGTCGTGCTCAAAGCGCGGGCCGGGGCGTGGGTCGACGAGCTGGGTCCCCGGGCGGTCCACAACCTTCCGGACGGCCCGACGCCGGCCGCGATCGGGCGACTCGCGCGGCGGCTCGCCGGACGCTCGGTCGGCCTCGTGCTCTCGGGCGGGGGGGCGCGGGCGTTCAGTCACCTGGGCGTGCTCGACGAGCTCGAGGCGGCCGGGGTGACGATCGATCGGGTCGGGGGCTGCAGCATGGGGTGCTTCATCGCCGCCGTCTACGCCCAGGGGCGGAGTGCCGACGAGGTCGCCGAGGTCGTCCGGGAGGAGTTCGTGCGCCGGCATCTCCTGCGCGACTACACGTTGCCGATCGCTGCCTTGCTGCGACATCGGCGGGCCTTCGCGATGGCCCAGCGGGTGTTCGGGGACACTCGGATCGAGGAGCTGCCGCTCGACTACTTCTGCGTCAGCTGCGACCTGCTGACGGCCGAACTCGTCGTCCACCGGCGGGGCCTGGTCTGGCTCGCCTCGGGAGCCAGCATGAACCTTCCGGCGATCTACCCCCCGCTCCCGCTCGAGGGGCGGCTGCTCGTGGACGGGGGCGTCCTCAACAACCTCCCGACCGACGTCATGGCCGCCGTCGGCGAGGGCCCGGTGATCGCCTCGGACGCCACGACCAACTCGGACCTGCAGAGTGGCCGCCGGCGGGCCGGGGGACCGGCCAGGCTGGACCGGGCCATGCTCCGTGCGCGGGAGATCATCGTCGGGACGCTCGGCCCGGTTCCGAGCTTCAAGGAGACGCTCATACGGAGCATCGTCCTGGGGAGTGCGGACACGGCCATGAACGCGCAGGAGCACGCAGCCCTCGTGATCGCCCCCGACATCCGCGGCATCGCTCTCACCGACTGGGGCCGGATCGACGAGATGCGGGAGGCCGGGCGGGCCGCGGCGCGGGCGGCGCTCGAAACCGCCCCCGAGCTGGCCGGCGGCCCCTGAGGTGGCTCGGCGAGCGGCGAACCCTCCGTCCGATGCGGGTGTCCCGGCGCGGATTCCTGGGACGCCTGCCTGTCGCTGGCGCAAACCCGCGGCGTCGTCGACCGAGAGCTCTATATGGCGGAGCGGTTGGCGTCGCGTGGAAGGTCTGCGACGACCTGGCCGGGGTTCTGGCCGCGGGCGGTCACGTGTGGGTGGTCGTCAGATGCCGAGAATAAGTGCGAGAGCGTGGTCGACGGCGCGCTGCTCGTCGCCATCCAGACGGCCGGCTGAGGGCCCGAGTCGCTGGGGATCTACCACCACCGTCTGCTCAACCAGGACACGAGTGACGGTGCCATCAACGTCGATCGTCGGACGAAAACTCGTCGGGCGCGCCGTGGTCGAAGTCGGGGCCACCAAGGTCGTCCTCAGGTCAAGGAACTCGTCGGCCTGCAGGACGACCGCGTAGCGTGTGCCGCGCTGTGCGTGTCCTCGGGCCGCGCGCGGGGCCGGGAGGCGGAATACCTCGCCGCGGACCATGTCAATCGAGGGTCGGCGGGGCGAGGCCAGCCATCTGCTCGCGGATGATCCCCATTTCCTTGCGGTCATCCGGGTCCGCCGCCAAGAGCTGAACCTCTCGGCGGATCGCCGATCGAACGCGCCTCCGGGCCGCTGCCTCGCGCAACGAGGTCCTGACCGCCTCGGAATCGCTCAACCCGCCCGCCCGAAGCACGTCGAGCGCGGCCGCTGAGGCTTCGTCGAGGCG
>JAXDHK010000262.1:0-18065 GCA_034664545.1 Solirubrobacteraceae bacterium | reverse complement strand
CGCGCCGCCGCCGAAGCCGACCGGAGCGGCGAGCGCCCTCCTCACCGTGCTCGGAGGCTCCGACCAGGGCGGCCTGGGGATCGCCTTTCCCCTGGTCCTGGCGGGTGCGCTGGCCGGGGCCGTCCTTCTGCTCGCGCTTCGCCGCCGTTCCCCCCGTCCCCCGAGCTGAGGCCACGCGGGCGCCCACCGTTCCGTCACCAAGAGGTGACGCGAGGGGTGGAGGGAATGTCCTCGCCGCTATCATCGTCTCCAATGGAGGGGTGGGGGCCTGCCTCCGCCCGGGTCGAAAGTGGGGGTCATGCTCGATGGCGCATCCGCATCGTCCTCACCGGTTCGCGTGATGAGGTCTATTCCGGTCGGCCGTCCGTCGTGGGCTGACCGGCTCGGCGGCTGATGGGTCCGACCGCGACCATCGTCCTCGGGCTGGCCGTCGGCGGCGCCGCCGCCTACGTCCTCACCGGGATCGCCGTGCGGGTCGCCCTGGCCACGGACTTCGTCGATCATCCCCACGGATATAAGGGTCACCTCGCCGCGACGCCCTACCTGGGCGGGGCCGCCGTGATCTGCGCGGTCCTCGCGGCCACCCTCCTCCTCACCGCGCCGGACTGGGCCCTCGCCGCCGTGCTCGGGTGTGCCGTGGCCCTCGCGGTGATCGGGACGATCGACGACCGCGTCGCCGTCGCCCCGCGCTGGCGGGTGGCGTGTGAGCTGGGGGCGGCGGGCATCCTCTTCGCGGCCGGGGTCCACTGGGCTCCGTTCGGGGTCGGGGTGCTCGACTTCGCCGTGACCGCGGCATGGGTCATCGGGATCGTCAACGCCTTCAACCTGATGGACAACATCGACGGGGCGACGGGCACGGTGACGAGCATCTCGGCGGCCGCGATCGGAGTGATCGCGCTCCTCGACCACCAGACGGGGGTCGCCGTGGCCGCCTTCGCCCTGGCCGGGGCGTGCCTGGGCTTTCTCCCCCACAACCTCGCCGGCCCCGCCCGGATCTTCCTCGGCGACGGCGGGAGCATGCCGGCGGGGTTCATCGTCGCCGCCCTGAGCATGGCCGCGCTCGGGCCGGGATCGCTCGGTTCGAGCGCGATCCTCGCCGGCGCCCTGGTCGCCGGCCTCCCGATCCTCGACACCACCCTGGTCGTCGTCTCGCGGCGTCGGCGGGGCGTTCCCTTCGTCACCGGAGGGCGCGACCACCTGACCCACCGGATCCTCGTCCGGGTCGGTTCGGCCCGCCGGGTCGCGCTCGTGCTGGCCCTCGGCCAGGGAGCGCTCGTCGGCCTGGCCATCGCCGCATCGCAGCTGGGGACCGGGTTCACCCTCGGCGCCGCGCTCGTCGCCGCCGTCGCCGGGGCCGCCGCGCTCGTCGCGCTCGAGTCCCCGGCCCTGCGGCCGCGCTGCGAGTTCGAGCGCGCCCGCGACCGCGAGGTCGAGGCTCGGCGGCGCCCCGGGCCGGGCGAGGGCCAAGCCCCGCCGCGCGTCGCCGCCGGCGCCCGGGGCGCCGAGGTCACCGTTCGCTACTCGACCGTCGTCGAGGATCCCACCGGGTCGCGCGCGACCCGGTCCGGCAAACGCTGAGCCGCGTGCCCGGCGCGCCCGGACCCGGGCCGACCCGGCTGGTCCGGATCATCGCTCGGCTGAACATCGGCGGGCCGGCCATCCAGGCGATCACCCTCACCCGGGTGCTCGAGCCGCGCGGATACGCGACGACCCTGGTCCGGGGAAGCGAGGCGCCGGGCGAGGGGACGATGGATGCCTTGGCCCGGGATCTCGCGGTGACCCCGGTACGGGTTGCCGCGCTCCGGCGGGACCCGGGGCCCCGCGACCTTCTCGCCCTCGCCCGGGTCTGGCTGATCATCGCGCGCGAGCGCCCGAGCATCGTCCACACCCACGCGGCCAAGGCCGGGACGATCGGCCGGGTGGCGGCGCTCCTCCAGCCGCCCCGACGCCGGCCGCGCCTCGTCCACACCTACCACGGCCACTCGCTGCGGGGGTACTTCGACCCGCGGGTCGCCGGGATGTACCGGGGGATCGAGCGCTTCCTCGCGGCGCGCACCGACCGCCTGATCGCGGTGTCCGCCGAGGTGCGCGACGAGCTCGCCGAGCTCGGCGTGGCCCGGCCCGATCGCTTCGACGTGGTGCACCTCGGCTTCGACCTCTCGCCGTTCCTCATCGAGGCCGAGCGGGCGCGCTCCCAGGGCGCCGGCGTGCGCGAGGAACTGGGCCTCCCGGCGTCGGCCAAGGTCGTGACGCTCGTGGCCCGGGTCGTCCCGATCAAGCGGGTCGACCGCTTTCTGCGCGTCGCGGTCCGCGTGGCCGCGGCGGTTCCCGCCGCCCGCTTCGTGGTCGTGGGCGACGGCGAGCTCCGGGCGGGTCTCGAGGGCTCCGAGGATGCCGCCGCCCTCGGCGAGCGCCTGATCTGGGCGGGGTTCCGCCAGGACATGGCGAGCGTGTGCTTCGCCAGCGACGTCGTCGTGCTGACCTCCGACAACGAGGGCACCCCGGTCAGCCTGATCGAGGCCGAGGCGGCCGGGCGCCCGGTGGTGAGCACGCTCGTCGGGGGGGTCGCGACGGTGGTGGAGCACGGCCGGACCGGCCTCCTGGTCGCCGTCGACGACGATGACGGCATGGCCGCGGCGGTGAGGACCCTCCTGGAGGACGCCCCCCGGGCCGGGCGGATGGGCGCCGCCGGCCGCGAGCGGGCGTGCACGATGTTCTCGCTCGAGCGCCTCGTCGAGGACGTCGACCGCCTCTACGCCGAGCTGCTGGCCTCGGGGTAGCCGGTCACCCAGGCCGCGAACTCCGACATGCTCTCGACTCCGTCCGGAGCCGGTCGCAGACCGAGCCAGACGTGGTCGGCCCGCTGATCGCCGCGCAGCCGCAGCCGGGCGCCGGCCGCCGCGATGATCTCGGGATCGGCGACGAGGCGCAGGCCGAGGAGCCAGTCCCTCGGGTCCAGGAGGGCCAGGTTGGCGAGCACGCCCCGAGCGTCGAGTGACCCCAGCCGCCACGCCCGCAGCCAGTCCCAGGCCTGGCGGACGACGTAGTCGCCCCGGCTGATACGCAGGCCGGCCGCCTGGGGGAAGTCATCCTGGAGGAGCAGGAGCCACCGGTACATGGCGGTGAGGAGCTCGTTGCCCGGGAGCCGTCCGGGGAACCCGATATCGCTGTCGAGGTAGGCGAGGCCGCGCTCGGTCTCCCCGGAGAAGCTGTAGTGGCCGAACGACTTGGGGGAGACGCCGATGACCGCGAGTTGGTCGGGGACGCAGGCCCAGGATTCGGCCGTCATGAGCATGCCGTTGAGGGCGTAGTGGTCGGGGAACGGCGCCCGGAAGAGCCCCCGGGGCAGGCGCTCGGCCGCCGTGCGGGCGAAGACCGTCGACTGGAGGTTGAGCGGGAGGCGCGGGCGGAACCGGAACATGTCGGCGACGATCCCGGCCCGCTGCCCGGCGTCGAGTCGCCGCGCCGCGAGCAGGTCGGTCTCGATCCGGAAGTGGGGATCGGCGTAGTGGGCCCGGTCGAGGCCGGCGATCGCCGAGGGCATCACGAAGGCGTAGCAGGAGTAGGTCAGGCACTCGGGCTCGCCGGACTCGGCCAGGAGGCGGCGCAGGCGGGCGAAGTACCCGGGGAGCAGGAGGTCGTCGTCCCCGATCAGGACGGCGTAGTCGCCGGTGCACGACGCCCAGGCGGCGTTCCAGTTGTCGGTCACGCTGAGCACCCGGTCCTGACGGACGACCTTCAGCCGGGGGTCTCCGGCCCGGGCGGCCAGGATCTCCGGGGTCGCGTCGGAGTTGGCGTTGTCCGACACGACGAGCTCGATGTCGGGGTCGTCCTCGGCCAGGACGGCGTCGAGGCAGACCCCGAGGAGGCTCTCGCCCTGGCGCGTGGGGAGGAGGACCGAGATCCTCGTCACGTCGCCTCCCCGGCCGGTCCCCGGCGGTAGACCGCCGTGTAGCAGCTCCCCCGGCCCGGGCGACGCTCGAGCGGGCGCATCGCCAGCGCGATCAGGGCGCCGGCGGCTGCCGCCAGGCGCGGCGGGAGCCGGGCGGGGAGGGCGCGCCCCCAGGCGAAGCGGTTCCACCGCCGGCCGCCGAGATCGTCGGTGCTCAGGAGGACCCGGTGCATGCCCTGCTCGTGGAGGAACCCGTCGAGCACGTCCGCGGGGATCAGCCAGAGGTGCCGGGGGGCGTCGAGGTGCGGCCAGCGCGCCCCGAGCAGGCGCAGGCCGAGCGAGCCGGGATTGGGGGTCCCCACGACCAGCACGCCCCCGACTTCGAGGTTCCCGGCCGCCCGGGCGAGCACCTCCCAGGGATCCTCGAGGTGCTCGACCACCTGCCACATGACCACGACCCGGCTGGGCGGGAGGCGCTCGAGGACGTCGGCGGGATTGGTGCTCTGGATCGCCTCGACCCCGACCACCGACGAGAGGAAGCCGCAGGAGGCCCCGTCGCGCTCGATCGCCGTCACCGCGAAGCCGGCCCGGCGGGCCCCGTAGGCGAAGGTGCCCCAGGCCGAGCCGATCTCGACGAGCCGCCCGCCCGCGGCGAAGCGGCGGACGAGCGCCACCTGGTAGCGCTCGCGCCACGCCGCCCAGGCCAGACGCCACCGATGCGGTGCTCGGTAGTACCCGCGGGGGTAGAAGCGGCCGAGGTCGGCGGGGACGGCGGTCAGCGCGACCAACCCGCACCGGGAGCAGCGCCGGTAGTCGAAGCGCTCGTCGCTGACGCGCTGGTTGCGGTCGGTGGCGCTCAGAAAGGGGCGGGTCGGCTCGCCGCACACGCGGCAACGCGGGGCGCCTGCGGGGTTGGGGGGGACCGAGGACCGCCTAGGCGGTGGCAAACCGGACGCCGCTCAGCGACGTGTAGTTCGCCGACACGCCGCGCCGGGCCGAGACCGTGCCGTCCGGGTTGATCGCGATCTCGGCGTAGCCGTTGCCCGAGGCCACCGGGAACACGAGCCGGGCGGCCGGGGCGCTCCCGCTCGGGAGGGTGAAGAGGACCGTGCCCGCCGTGACCGTCCCGCCGCCGATGACGCCGCTGAGCTCCACGCGGTTGTCGGGGGTCTTGACGTAGGTGGCCGGGGCGAAGCCGCCCCCGAGGTTCGTCCAGCCGTTCTGGAGCGCGGCCGGGGTCGGGGGGGCCGGCACCAGGGGGACGGTCGACGCTCCGAGCGTGCCGTCGATGAGCTCGACCAGGACCCGGCCCGAGCCGGCCTGGACGGCGCGGCCGACGAGTCCACCCGCGGCGATCGGCGCGACGGCGCCGGCGGTCGTGCCCGAGGGTCCGATCGGGTTGCCCGGGGAGATCGCGCTGCCGTCGCTCAGCATCGGGACGATCGAGCCGCGCTGGGTGACCACGCGGGTGGGGTCGCCGGCGGCCGAGGTCGCGTCGAGGGCGACGCCCAGGATCGCCGAGGCCGGAGCGCCGGCCGGGGCCACGACGACGCGCAGCGCGTTGGTCGGGCTGGCGACGACGAGGCTGTTGGCGGTGATCGCGCCGTCGGCCTTCAGCACTCTCGCCGGGGTGCCGCCCTGGATCACGGTCGTGACCTGGGCGTCGCTCAGGAGGTGCTGATAGGTCGTCTCGCGGACGGTCAGGGTGCCGACGGCGGCGTCGGCGAGGATGCGATCGGCACCCTGGGCGCACCGGCACGAGTCGATCACGGCGTCGTTGACGCTGCGCAGGGCGATCGCGTTGCGCGAGCCGTAGGACGGGGAGTAGCCGAACCAGCACCGCTCGATCAGGACGTGCTCGACGCCCTGGATGATCAGGCCGTTGTTGGGTACGCCGAAGCCGGCGACGTTGATGCGCAGGCCGGTGATGGTCAGGCTCTCGATCAGTCCGCTCGTCGCCGTGTTCGGGAGGCAGGCGAGGCCGTAGAGGGCGCCCTCATCCATGCTCACGTTGCTGAGGAGGACGGCGCCCTGGACCGGCGGGGCGGTCTGGGCCGAGGTGTTGTAGAGCCCGACCCAGGCGAACGGGGCGGCGATCGCCGTCTTGCTGATGAACTTGCCGTTGAGGTAGCCGTAGTCGATGAAGTCGGTCTTGACGATCGTCAGCCCGATCCAGTTCTGGCTGGCGACCACCGAGGTGGCGATCCCGGTGCGGGCACCGCAGCCCCGGAAGGCGCTGTCCTCGATGCGCAGGTCGCTGGCGTTGGCGAAGACGACGCACCCGTTGGCGACGTAGGAGCTGACCCCGTAGAAGTCGCACCGGCGGAGGGTGGCGTGGAGGCAGGTGTCGAAGCGCAGCGCGATCAGCGCGTCGGTCTGGGTTCCCGAGGTGCCGGCGAAGACCACGTCCTCGAAGGAGACGCTCTCGAAGTTCTGGAAGGTGAACGACGTGTTGGCGGCGCCGCCGGCGATGAGGATCTGGGTCGAGGACCCGAGGCCGCGGATGACGATGCACGCCGCCTTGCCGCTGCCGTTGACGAGGGCCGCCCCGGCGATCCGGTAGACGCCGTTGGTCAGCTGGATCTCGCCGCCGCCGTTGGCTAGGAGGGCGTTCAGCGCCGCCTGGAACGCGGCCGTGTCGTCGGTCGTGCCGTCCCCGGCGGCGCCGAAGGCGCGGGGGTCGATCGGACCGACCCCGGGCGTGGCGGCCTCGGCCAGCTCGGTCGGCCCGAGGGTGGCCAGGGCGACCCCGGCGATCGCTCCCCGACCGAGGAGTGCCCGCCGCCCGACCCGCCCGTCTACGTCCCCCTCGTCAGCTGGCCCCCCACGCATTCCCGGGCATGGTACCAGGGCGATTCGGGCTGCCGCGGGCGGGCCGGGGCCCGCCTACCGGCCCCGGCCGACGCTCTCGAGCACGGCGTCCCAGCGCTCGAGGAGCCGGTCGTCGCCGGCGTGGAGCTCGGCGTACTCGGCGCCCCGGCGTCCGGCCGCGGCCCGGAGGGCCTCGCTCTCGACGTAGGTCGCCAGGGTCGCCTCCCAGGCCGCGGCGTCGGCGCAGGCCATCGGGAGGCCGGCGGCGTCGAGCACGCGGCGATAGGCGGGGGTGGCCGAGACCACGACGGGGATCCCCATGCGCCAGAGCAGGAGCAGCTTGTTCTCCGGCTTGCCGCGGGCGAGGGGATCGGTCAGATCCAGGGGGATCACGCCGAGGTCGCAACCGGTGGCGATGCGGGCCAGCAGCTGCTCGTTCCACTCGTAGAGGTAGCAGCGGTCGAAGATCCCCCGGGCGGCGACGGCCGTCTCGCGCGAGCGGAAGCGGCCGGCGTACTGGCGAAAGCGCAGGTCGGTGATGAGGTGGAGGGCGAGCTCCCGGTGGCGGGCCAGCTCGCGCAGGACCCCCTCGATCTCGCGGAACCCGCCGAGCGTGTAGGGGAGGCCCTCCCAGACGAGGTTGAACACCGGCCCGGCCCGGTAGGTCTCCTTGCGCTGGGTGGCGACGGTCGTGTGGGAGTCGAGGATGACGTGGACGTTGGGGTTGAACGCGCCGATGTCGGCGCGCTGCTCCTCGGTCGAGCAGACGACGGCGTCGGCGCGCTCGCACATCCGCTCGATCGCCCGGCGGTAGCTGAGGGCCGGGCGGCTCGTCTCGCGGCTGAGGAACTTGGCCGCCCCCCGGCCGATCGCGCTCGGCGTCAGGCGCGGCAAGGCGAGGTAGGAGTCGACCAGGTCGTAGACGAGCTTCGCCTCCCCGGGCGGGACCCGGGCCCAGCGGACGATGTCGGCGCGGGGGCTGAGCACGACGAGGTCGTGGCCGGCGGGAGCGGAGACGACGTCGAAGTCGAGGCCCCGGCGAGCCGCGTAGAAGCAGAAGCGGCGGCGGTCGCCCGGGGCCCGGAGGTCGGCGGTCATCGGGGCGTAGCCGATGCGGACCGCCGCCATCAGGAGGCGTTCGGCCGGGAGCGGGCGAGACGGACGGCCTGGGCGGCGAGCTCCGAGGGCCGGGGGATGCCGAGGACGGAGGCGGCGGCGGCGAGCACGGCGAGGACGAGCGTGGCGGCCAGGAGGGCGAGGGTGGGCGGCGTCCCGAGGCCGGCGGGGATCAGGGCGCGCGCGGCGGCGACGACCGCGGCCGCCGCGAGCGCCGGCGCCGCGACGTCCTGGAGGTACCAGCGGAGCTTCTCGCGGGGGAGCAACCGGCGGTGGAGGGTGTGCATCCCGACCAGCACGTACCCGGCGTTCAGCGTCAGCCAGGCGGCCGCGGCTCCGTCGCCGCCGTAGGTGAGCGCGAGGACGACGAGCGCCGGGAGGAAGATGACCACGGCGGCGAGGTTCAGGAAGAACGGCCAGCGGGTCCACCCGTAGGCGAGGGACAGGGCGTAGGGGAGGGTCATGAGGCCGTTGAGCGCCGTGCCGAGGATGAGCAGGGTCAGCAGGGTGTGGGTGTGGCTCGCCGTGTCCGCGCTCCCGGTCCAGATCTCGACGATCCGCCGGGAGAACGCGGCCACGAGGATCGCGCTCGGGAGGATCAGCACGGCGACGACCTGGGCCATCCGATGGTAGGTCCGGATCAGGCCGGCTTCGTCGCCGACGGCGACGAGGGCGGAGAAGCGGGGGAACGCGGCCTGGAAGGCCGGGAGGAAGACGTAGGCGAGGCTCCCGGCGGCCAGGGCGGCGAGGCTGTAGTAGGCGAAGAAGCGGAGGCTGAGGATGCTGCTGAGGATCACCTTGTCGGACTGGGTGAGGACGAGGATGAGGACGGAGGTCGCGCTCAGCCCGGCGGCGAAGCGCCAGATCCCGCGCAGGAGGTCCCGGCGGAACCGAGCCCGTCGCCCGGCGGGGAGGATCCGCCAGAGGACGATCCCGGCCACCCCGGTGTGGGCGGCGGCGGCGAGGAGCTGCCAGACGAAGAACGCGTGGATCGTCGGCGTGACCAGCCAGAGGACGAGCACGGCCCCGCCGGTTCTGATCGTCATCATGACCACGAGGATCGAGTTGAGGGCGACCTGCCGCTCGAGTCCCCGGAGGCCTCCGGAGTAGAGGCTGAGCGGCCACTGGAAGGTCAGCACCAGGCCCATGAGGATGATCGCCGACTGGACGGTCGCGGCCGAGAGGGTCGAGCTCCGGAGCCAGTGGTGGGCGATCGTCGGGGCGAGCACGACGGTCAGCGCCCCCATCGTCGCGGCCAGGCCCCAGTAGATGAGCTCGAGCGTCCGCACGAGGTCCCGGGAGTCCCCGGCGGCGTCCGGGTCGACCGAGCGCCGGGCGAGCTCGCGGTTGAGCGTCGCTCCGAGCCCGAGCTCGAGCAACGAGGAGACGGCGACGAGGGTGACGAAGAAGCCGACGAGGCCGTAGGACTCGATCCCCATCAGCTTGATGTAGAGCGGGACGCAGACGACGTAGGCAAGCGCGGTCCAGCCGCTGCCGACCATGTTGGCCAGGAGGTTGTGGCGCAGCCGGGCCGGGGGCCGGGCCCCGTCGGCGGCGGCGGTGGCGACGACGGTGACGGCGGCGGCGGCGGCCCCGCCCGGCCCGGAGGCTAGGCTCGCCGCCCCGTCATCCACGCCGGGGATCCTCGGCGGGCCGGGTGGCGTAGAGGGCCTCGAAGAACGTGGTCTGGACGGGATGGGGGCGGTCGAAGACCACCCGCCAGGCCGGGGGGATCGGGTACTCGTCGTGGTGGATGACGACGCCGTCGTGGGGGTTGACCGAGCGGATCGACTGCTTGGAGTAGAAGTGGCCGTCGGTGTGGGCGTCGATCAGCCCGAGGTAGTGGGCGATCTGGGCCGGCGGCATCTCGTGGAGGGAGCTGACGTTGATGCACAGCCCGGCCGACGGGGCCGGGATCGAGGCGAGCTGGTTCGGCGTGAGGAAGGCGATCTGGGCGGCCTCGAACTCGTCGCGGACGTCCTCGAAGGACGCGAAGCGCCGGAAGGCGAAGCGGGGTCGACTCGGGTAGAGGAGCGAGAGGTACCGCTCGGCCACGGCCAGGGCCGGGGGGAGGTCGACGAGGACGTAGCGGACGCTCGGGAAGCACTCGAGGAACATCCAGGCGAGCCGGCCGTAGCCGCCGCCGAGCTCGAGGATGCCGGATTGCGGCGGCCGCCCGCCGGGGAGCCCGTCGAGGATCGCCGTCATCTCGAGCGCGGAGTTGCACAGGTCCTGGCTGAGCCGGCGCCCGCGGTAGCGGACGGCGAGCGGATTGCCGAGGTCCGGCTCGTCGAGCGTCCGGGTCAGCCCCCGGTGGTCGCGTAGGCAGACGTAGTCCCAGAGCGCGGCGACGAACCAGGCGTAGGCGCGCCGGGGCAGCGGTGAGGCGAACGGGTCGCTGACCCGGTTCTCGACGTAGGCGCCGGCGTCGAGGCGGGCTGAGAACGGGCAGGGGTCGGGGTGGCGCAGGGCGCGGAGGACCAGCCTGCGAAACTGGGGGTCGCGCGGGCTGGTCGGGAGCCACTGGAAGTAGTTGCCGTTGATCGTGCGCTTGAACTCCCCGAAGCCGCGGCCCTCGAGCTGGCGGAGGTTGAGCTCGTTGAGGTGATCCCAGTAGCGGGCGGCCCGGGTGATCTCCGGGGCCGACGCCATCTCGGCGACCATCTCGTCGATCCGGTCGATGGGGAATGCGAGCTCGGGCTCGGGCACCAGGGCCGGGCCGGGTCGGGCTAGCCCGGCCCGCCGCGTCCGGCGCGGGGCCGGTCCGAACGGGCGGCGAGATCGTCGGCCGCCGCGGCGTCGCCGGCCCCGTTGGACTCGGCCGTGTAGCCGTAGCCGTAGCCGTAGCCGGTGTAGAGGCCGCCGCCGGAGACGCCGGTGGCGACCACCCCGAGGGCCTCGCCGCCCGCGGTGGCGACGATCCGCCGGAGGCGGATCAGCGACTCGTGGGTCGTGCTGTTGACGCGGGCGATCAGGACGACTCCGGAGACGGCCTCGAGCAGCGGGAGCGAGTCGCTCACCGTGAGCAGGGGCGTCGAGTCGAGGAGCACGAGGTCGGCGATCGATTCGAGCTCGCGGATGAGGACGCGCATGCGCTGGGACCCGATCAGCTCGGACGGGTTCGGCGGGGTCGGCCCGGCGGGCACGATCCGCAGCCGGCCGGCGCCGCGGCCGGGAACCGGGACCTCGGTCAGGGCGTCGCCGAGCGACATCTCGTCGACGAGGACGGCCCCGAGGCCGATCGACTGGGCGATGCCGAAGCGCAGGGCCGCGGCCGGACGCCGGAGGTCGGCCTCGACCAGGATGACGTCCTTGCCCGCCCGGGCCATGGCCACGGCCAGGTTGGTGGCCACCGTCGTCTTGCCGTCCTCCTTGACCGGGCTGGTGATCAGGACGCTCGAGATCCGGCGGTCGATGTTGAAGTAGGTGAGCGAGTTGCGAAGCGTCCGGAACGCCTCCTCGTCGAGATGGGTCAGCTCCTCGCCCGAGAAGGCACTGGTGGGGATCGCCCCGAGCAGGGGAAGCCCGGTCAGGCCCTCGACCTCCTCCGGGGCGCGGATCCGCCGGTCGCGGCTCTCGGCGAAGAGCACGAGGCCGACGGCGATCAGGACGGCGATGATCAGGCCGAGCACGACGGCCCGGACGACGCCCGGGGTCGACGGGCTGGTGGCCGCGACCGCGGGTTCGACGATGCGGGCGTTGTTGCCCTGGGCCGCCTTGAGGGCCTGGAAGCGCTCGAGCTGATCCGAGAGCTGGAGGCGCCCCTGGACGTCGGACTTCTGGGTCTGGGCGAGCTGGTGGGTGAGCTGGCCGATGGCCTGGGTGAGCTGGGCGACCGCGTCCTGGATGCGGTTGTTGACCACGGCCCGGGCGAAGGCGTTGGCGATGTCGGCCGCGCGCTGGGGCACCGGGTCGGTGGCGGTCACCGTGATGAAGCCGGCGGAGACGTCGGCGGTGGCCGACACCTTGTGCAGGAGGGCGAGCGGGTCGGGGGGCGGGGGATGGAGGTAGCCCGCCGCCTTCCGGGCGGTGGCCGCGGTCGAGACCAGGCGGGCGACGGAGCGGAGCACGGCGTCCTGGGGGGTGGGGACGACGAACGTCGTGAACAGCGAGGTGTCGACGGCCGGGCCCGAGACCTGGACGAGGGTGTTCGAGGAGTACTCGGCCTGGGTGCGGCTCGCGATGGCGTAGGCGGCGAGGGGGATCACCACGACGCAGGCGATGACCAGCCACTTCCACCGCCAGAAGATGCGCGGGTAGTCCCGCTGGAGGGTGGGGTTTTGCGTTTCGGTCGGGACAGACATTGCGGCGAGGTCTCGAGGGGGCACGCGCTGGGGGCGTCCGCGACGGGCAGGCGTTCGCCCTCATCGAACGCCGGCGGTCCAATGACCGCTCCCCAACGTATCAGCCTACCGTTTTGGCCAGGCGGGAGCCCCGGGGACCTCCCCGACCCGGGCGAGCGCCCGGTCCCCTCGGAGACCCGGGGCGCGGGCGAGGGCGGGCTGGGCCGCCGGATTCAGGCAGTACTCGCGCAGGACGACGGCGATGGCCAGGCCGAGGGTGACCACGTGGGACCGGTAGCGGAATCCGGTGCCGGCGTTCCCGACGCTGAGCGCGTAGGCGATGACGAGGAAGCCGAGGGGATAGAGCAGGGGTCCGGCGAGCCGGACGACCTCCCGGCGGGCGCGGACCCCGTAGCGGACGAGGGCGGCGATCACGGCGAAGGCGACGAGGGTGCCGAGGACGCCGAGCTGCTCGCTGGTGTTCGCCAGCTGCCAGGGATAGGGGCGCAGGAGGAGGTCGCCGATGCGGATCGGGAGGTTGGTGATGATCGCCGAGCGGGTCGAGTAGTCGACCCGCTCGAGCCCGAGGTTGTTGCCGTTGGCCGAGGCGTCGGCGGCCGCCGTCGCCTGGGTGTTGGCGTCCTGGGAGGCCTGGAGGTTGGCCTGGAGGCTGGCGTTCGAGCTGACCTGGATGATCACCGGGACGGCCGAGGCGATTCCGACCATCACGCAGGCGAGGACGGCGACGGCGCTGAGGCTCCGCTTGGCGTCGCGGACGGTGGCGTGGAGGACGATGAGGACCGCCGCGCTGGCGAGGAACCAGCCGGCGTAGGGGCGGGTGAGGACGGCGACGGCGCTGCCGGCCGCCAGCAGGCCGAGCGCCGTCGGGTCGACCCGCCGCCAGGCGCGGACTCCGCCGAGGGCGACGAGGCCGCTGGCCAGCACCATCAGCGGCTCCTTGTGGAGGATCTGGCTGAAGAAGATGCTCGCCGGCTCGAGCGCGAGCAGCCAGAGGGCGAGGCGACCGGCGCGGGGGCCGGAGAGATCTTGGACGGCGGCGGCCAGGAGGAGCAGGCCGGCCATGGCGATCCCGACCTGGGTGACGCGGAGCGCCGACTCACCGAGGTCGGCGAGCTTGATCTGGAGGGCGAAGACGATCTCGTGGAGCTGGTAGCCGCTCCCGGGGGCCCAGACGCCGGAGGAGAAGGGGGTGGCGGCGATCAGGCGGGCGTTGGCGAGGAACCCGAGCTCGTCCCCGCCCCGGAGCGTCGTCCCGACGCCGCTGGCGGCGACTCCGGCGATCGCCGCCAGGCGCAGGACGAATCCGGCGGCGAGCGGGACGACGGGGTGGAACTCGGGCCGGCTGCGACGGAGCAGCCGCACGAGCAGCGCGAGCGCGTAGGCGCAGAGGAGGGTGGCGAGCACGATCCCCTCGGCGCGGTTGATCAGCGAGTCGGGCGGGCTGTAGGGCATCGGCCGGGACGCTGATGTTCTCAGATCGCCGGGCGGGTCCCGGTCACCAGCCCTGCCGCCGGAGGAAGACCTCGAGCGTGAGCAGGGTCCAGAGCAGGTGGCCGTGGTCGCGGGAGCCGTCGAGGTGCCGGGCGATCAGGCGGTCGACCACGGGGCCGGCGACGTGGGCGCGGACCCGGGCGTCGGCGGCGCCGATCGTCGTCTGCATGTAGTCGAGGAGGTCGGTCCGAAACCAGCGCCCGAGGGGCACGCCGAACCCGCGCTTGCGCCGGGTGAGGATCGCCTCGGGGAGGAGGTCGGCGACCGCGTCGGTGAGCACGACCTTGCGCCGGAGGCCGCGGATCTTGACGGCGGGCGGGAGCCGGAGGGCGAGCTCGACGAGCGCGGTGTCGAGGAAGGGGGAGCGCACCTCGAGCCCGTGGGCCATGCTCATCCGGTCGGCCTTGACCAGGAGGTCGCCGGGGAGGTAGGTCCGGAGGTTGAGGTCGAGCAGCCGGTCGAGCGGGCGCGCCCCGGCCGAGGCCTCCCAGATCGAGGCGTAGTCGGCGACGCCCCAGTCGCCGTCGGGGTCGACGGCCTCGCGGCGGAGGGCGTCGGGCATCAGGCCGACCCAGGCCCGGTAGGCGTCGGGGAGGTCGAGCTCGGCGGCCGCGGTGAAGCGCCTGAGGCTCGCCCCCCGGCCGGCGGCGGCACCCGGCGGCAGCCGGCCGGCCCCGTCGCGGACCAGGGCGCGGACCCGGCGGGGGACGTGCCGGTAGCGGGAGAGGAGGAGGGCGGCGACGAAGCGCTCGTAGCCGGCGAACAGCTCGTCGCCCCCGTCGCCCGAGAGGGCCACGGTGACCTCGGTCCGGGTCATCTGGTTGAGGAGGTAGGTCGGGATCGCGCTCGAGTCTCCGAACGGCTGGTCGTGGTGCCAGACGAGCGTCTCGAGCAGGTCGACGGCGTCCGGGGAGACGACCTCCTCGTGGTGCTCGGTGTCGTAGCGCTCGGCGA
Source organism: Solirubrobacteraceae bacterium (assembly GCA_034664545.1). Taxonomy (GTDB): domain Bacteria; phylum Actinomycetota; class Thermoleophilia; order Solirubrobacterales; family Solirubrobacteraceae; genus Palsa-513. The sequence goes on along the minus strand of JAXDHK010000262.1, from coordinate 3,497 downwards.
CCTGGCGGGCGTAGGGGCGCTCGTCGAAGCCGTCGGCGTCCTCGAAGCCGATCGTGAAGGTGCGCACCCGGTGGTGTACGGCGCCGGCCATGAGGGCGACGATGGCACTCGAGTCGACGCCCCCGGAGAGGAACGCCCCGAGCGGGACGTCGGCGATCAGCCGTCGCCGGACGGCGGCCTCGAGTCCCGCGCGGACGAGGCGGGCCGCCTCCTCGTGATCCACCTTTATGGGAGCGGCATCGCCCAGACCGGCGATCGGCGGGCTCCAGTAGCGCTCGAGGATCGGCCGGGCGCCGGGCTCCATGGTGAGCACGTGGCCGGGGGGGAGGCTCAGGACCCCGTCGAAGAACGTCTCGGGCTCGGGGACGTAGCCGAACGCGAGGTAGGCGGGGATGGCCCGGGGATTCAGCTCGCGGGGGACGGTCGGGTCGGCGAGGACGGCCTTGAGCTCGGAGCCGAACACGAGCCGGCCGTGGGCGTGCCAGTAGTAGAGCGGCTTCTTGCCGAGGCGGTCGCGCCCGAGGACGAGCCGCCGGCGCCGGGCATCCCAGAGGGCGAAGGCGAACATGCCATCGAGGCGGCGGGCGAGGTCGGCCGGGTCGAGCTCCTCGGCGAGGTGGGCGATGACCTCGGTGTCCCCGTGGCTGCGGAGCTGATGGCCCCGAGCGCGGAGCCCGTCGCGGAGCTCGCGGAAGTTGTAGATCTCGCCGTTGAGGGCGACGCCGATGGTGCCGTCCTCGTTGGCGATCGGGGGGTCGCCGGTGAGCAGGTCGATCACGGCGAGCCGGGTCTGGGCGATCCGGGCCGGGCCCTCGACGAAGGACCCGGAGGCGTCGGGGCCGCGGTGGCGGAGGAGCTCGAGCTGGCGGTCGACGACCCTCCGGCTCGTCCCGGCGTCGTCGATCCCGAGCACTCCGGCGATGCCGCACACGTCTGCGCGACTGTAGCGTGCGTACCGTGTGGCCCAGGCGGACCCGATGACCGAGACCGACCCACCCGGGGGGCCGGAGCCGACCGGGGGCCGCGGGCCGGGGGTGACCCGCCGGGCCCTGCTGGCTCGGGCCGCGGGAGTCGGGCTCGTCGCGGTCGGGGCCGATCAGCTGATCGCCGCGTGCGGGGGGTCCAAGCCGGCCGGGCCGGTCGTCTCGGTGCGGGGGATGGGGGCCCGTGGGGACGGGATGACCAACGATACGCGGGCCTTCCAGCTCGCCTCGGCGGCGATCGTGGCGGCCGGGGGCGGGACGCTCGAGATTCCGCCCGGGGTGTACGTGATCGGACGCCAGGTGGCCGCGGGGCCGGGGGAGACCGGGTTCGCCTACCGGGGGGAGCCGGTGATCGAGATCAAGGGATGCCGGGGTCAGGTGGTCATCCAGGGACGCGGGGCCATCCTCCGGTGCGCCCCCGGCCTTCGCCTGGGGGCCTTCGACCCCCGGACCGGGCGGGCGCACGTGGCCCGGGCGCTGCCGTTCCTCGACCCGTCCCGCCGAGCCGACATCTACTACGGGGCGATCCATCTCGAGGGCAACCGGAGCGTGCGGGTGACCGGGGTCGAGGTCGACGGGAACATCGACGCCATCGAGCTGGGCGGCCAGTACGGGGACGGCGGCTACCAGGTGTCCCACGACGGGCTGGTGGGGATCGCCAACGGCGAGCTCGTCGTCGAGGGGGCCTACTTCCACCATCACGGGCGCGACGGGGTGATGATCTCCGACCCGAGCCTGACCGCCGGGGGGCCGTCGCGGCCGGTGACGCTGAACGACGTCCGCTCGGACTACAACGGCCGCCAGGGTCTGTCGTGGGTCGGGGGGCGGGGGCTGCGGGCGACGGGGTGCTCGTTCAGCTACACGGGACAGACGCGGATCTCGGTCAGCAACCCCGGGGCCGGGGTGGACATCGAGCCGGAGGTCTCGGTCTGCCGGGACGGGAGCTTCACCGACTGCCGGTTCGTGGCCAACCGGAACTTCGGGGTGATCGCCAACGTGGGCGACAGCCGGGACATCAGCTTCGAGCGGTGCGTCTTCTGGGGCTGGCGCGGGTCGCCCGGGGCGCCGACGCCGGTCGCCCTGTGGGCGAACAAGCCGGGCATGTCCTTCCGGGGTTGCGAGCTCTACGGGTCGGTGGTCCAGGTCTTCGGGTCGGCGCGGGCGCCCGACGCCTGCCGGTTCGAGAGCTGCCGGTTCGAGGACCGTCCCCACCCGACCTTCGGCATCCCCTACGCCGGCCAGGCGCTGATCGAGACCGGGGGGGAGAACGTCAGCTTCGACGGGTGCACGGTCGTCGCCAACTCGCACCGTTCGCTGGCGCTGGTGGCGCCGGTCGCCGGCGCGGGGCGGATGACGGTCAGCGGGTGCCGGATCGTCCACCGGGACGCCTCCCTGCCGGCGGGCTCCTACCAGGCGAGCCTGAGCGCGGTGCGCCTGAGCGACACGTCGTTCGAGGAGGCGGGGCTGTCGGAGCCGTACTTCATCGCCACGCAGGGCCTGGAGCTGGGGTCGGGGGTCAGCGTGTCGGGCCCCCACGTCGCCTGGGAGCGCCCGGGCGGTCCGATCGGGAGGATCAGCTGAGGGGGCTCGGGGGCGTGGGGCCCTCGCCGAGCACCCGGTAGAGCTCGGTCACGTAGCCCCGGCGCAGCCAGTAGGGGACCCGGTCCTCGAGCTCGAAGCCTCCGGCGCGGGCGACCGCCTCGGGGACGCTGACGTGGGCGAGGCCGCGGCCGTAGGGGGGCTTGTTCTCGTGGTTGATGCTGAGGAGGCGGGCGGGGCCGACGCTCCGGATCCACCGGAGGTAGTCGGCGACGGTGTCGGGGTGCATCTCGGGGAAGGAGTCCTGGTTGAGGACGAGGTCGTAGGCGTGAGGGCGGGGGTGGTCGGCGGCGATGGCGTGGTTGGGGAGGATCCGGAGGCTCTCGCCGGACGGGGCCGGCTCCCCGTAGAGGGTGATCGGGGCGTCGGGGAGGGATCGGAGGAGGTAGTACCCCTGGACGACGTTGACGTGGGGGAGGTCGATCAGGGTGATCGAGCGGGCGCCGAGGCGGTGGCTCCAGTAGGCGACCCGACCCGAGCCGGCGCCGATCTCGCAGATCCGGCCGCCGGGGGGGATCGTGCGGTGGACGACCCAGGCGGTGAAGATCGCGTTGAGGTCGCGCTCGCCGAAGCGCCCGCGAGCGGTGGACAGCTTGAGGAGGCCGCCGTCGATCTCGGGGGGGCGAAGCTCGATGCCGACGCGTCGCTCGACGCCGGCGAGGAGGACGTCGGGATCGGCGTGGAGGCTCGCCCCGAGCGATCCCTGGGCCGGGTTCTCGACCGGGACGGCGCCGAGCGCCTCGGCCAGGGCGACGAGGCTGTCCTTGGTGAGGAGGGCGAGGAAGTCCCGGTAGGAGCGGTCGCGGGTGATCCGGGCGTACTCGACGTTGCCCTGGGTGATGCCCTGACTCGCGTCGTGGCGCGAGACGTTGCAGAGATACCCGGCGAGCTCGGGGGGGTCGCCGCGGGCGAGGA
>JAXDHK010000261.1:0-9703 GCA_034664545.1 Solirubrobacteraceae bacterium | reverse complement strand
GACTGCTCGAGCGCCATCGTCCCGCCGGCCAGCTCCTGGTCGGAATGGGGGGAGAGGCCCCAGAAGCCGCCCTGGTGGGCGTAGAAGTCGTAGAGGGCGCTCGGGGCGAAGACGAGGACGATGCCGAGGAGGCCGACGAGGAGCTTGGTGGCGGCCATGTAGAGGGCCGGGCCCATCCCGGCGAGGCGCCGGCGGCTGCGGATCGGGGAGAGGAGGTGCCACCAGTAGAGGCTGCCGGCGACGGCATAGGTCGTGTGCTCGAGGACGTGGATCCCGGGGTGGGAGAGCGCCGCGTCGTAGAGGGCGGGGACGTGCCAGGTCCAGACGACGGCGACGTAGAGGACGATCGCGAAGACGGGGTCCCCGAGCGGGCCGAGGGCGCGCTCGACGTGCTGGACCCGGCGGGTCACGGGGCGGAGGATCACCTTGGTCAGGCCGGAGATCAGGAGGATGGGGACGAGGTCGAGGAGGAGGACGTGCTGGATCATGTGGACGAAGAAGAGCTGGTCGGAGAGGCGGTCGATCGGGGAGATCAGGGCGAGAAGGACGAGGCCGAGCCCGGCCAGGAACGAGGCGGCCCGCCCGATCCCGGGCCGCCCGGGGCCGGCCTCGGCGGCGACCTGGCGCCAGCGGCGGAGGTAGAGCCAGGCCGTGGCGGCCACGCCGAGGAGCACGGCCGGCTCGAGCGTCCACGTCGCGGCGGGGCTCATGCGGGCGATTCTCCCGTATCGGCGGGGCTCGCCTCGGCCATTGGTGGAGACGCGTGACAACGACGGGAGGCAGGCGTACGATCAGAGGGGCGCAAGACGCGCGACATAGCCTTCCAGCGTGAGAGGTGTCCGATGCAGATCGACGTCAAGGGCCGCAACGTTCCGGTGACCGATGAGCTTCGCGAGCACGTGCGCAAGCGCTTTGCCACCGTCGACAAGCAGGTTCCGTGGATGTCCGCCCGCCTCGAGATCGAGTTCTCCCAGGAGCGCAATCCGGCCATTCCCGAGGCCCACGTGGCCGAGGCGACGCTCTATCTCAAGGGCGTCACGCTCCGGGCGAAGGACGCGTCCCCCCGGGATTGTGAGCACGCGCTGAACCTCTGCGCCCACGAGCTGACCCGCCAGGTCAAGCGCCACCGCGACAAGCGCCGCCACCGGCGCGAAGCCCGGGACCCGGGCGTGGCCGGGAACATCTCCGCAGCCATGTGAGAGGCCTTCCGGTGGATGTCCGTCCGCAGGCCCCGAGCCGGCGGACGGGCCCCCCGGCGCTGCTAGGCTGACTGGCGATGTCTCTCTTCGATCGCGCGCTGAACTGGGGCGAGAGCAAGCAGTTCAAGCAGTTCGAGAAGCGCGTCAAGCTGATCGGTGCCTACGAGCCCGAGCTCGAGCTCGAGTCCGACGAGGAGCTCCGGGCCCGGATGGACGCCCTGCGCGAGCGGGGCGGGTCGGGCGAGCCGCTCGACAACCTCCTCGACGAGTGCTTCGGGATCGTCCGGGAGACCGGCCGGCGGCGGATGGGGATGCGCCACTTCGACGTCCAGCTGATCGGGGGGATGGTCCTCCACGACGGGACGATCGCCGAGATGCGCACCGGCGAGGGCAAGACGTTGACGGCGACGCTTGCCGTCGTGCTGAACTCCCTGGCCGGGAAGGGCGTCCACGTGGTCACGGTCAACGACTACCTGGCCCGGCGGGACGCCGAGTGGATGAACGGGATCTACGAGGCCCTGGGGGTCAGCGTGGGGATCCTCCAGACCAATCAGGCCTACGAGGACAAGCGCCACTCCTACGCGTGCGACGTGACCTACGGGACGAACTCGGAGTTCGGCTTCGACTACCTGCGCGACAACATGGCCGGGAGCCTCGAGGAGAAGGTCCAGCACGGGGGCCGGTTCGACGACGACGGACACCCGCTGACCAGCCACTACTTCGCCGTCGTCGACGAGGTCGACAACATCCTGATCGACGAGGCCCGGACCCCGCTGATCATCTCCGGGGCCCCCGAGCAGGCGGCGGACCTCTACGCCCAGTTCGCCCGCCTGGCTCCGCGCCTCGAGCCGGGCAAGACCCCGGAGGGGCTCGACCCGCGGACGAAGAAGGAGTTCGTCGCCGAGTTCGACTACGAGTTCGACGAGAAGCACAAGACGGTCGCGGTCACCGAGCGGGGCGTGGCCAAGGCCGAGCGGTTCCTCGGCATCGACCACCTCTACCGGGCGGAGAACGGCCCCCTGGTCAACCACCTGATCCAGTCGCTGAAGGCGGAGTCGCTCTACAAGCGCGACGTCGACTACGCGGTGATCGACGGGGAGGTCAAGATCATCGACGAGTTCACCGGCCGGATCCTCGAGGGCCGGCGCTGGTCGGAGGGGCTCCACCAGGCGGTCGAGGCCAAGGAGGGGGTCCGCGTCCAGGAGGAGAACCAGACGCTGGCGACGATCACCCTCCAGAACTACTTCCGCCTCTACGAGAAGCTCTCGGGCATGACCGGCACGGCCCTGACCGAGGCGACCGAGTTCATGAAGATCTACAAGCTTCCGGTCGTCCAGGTCCCGACCAACCGTCCGATGGTCCGGGCCGACCGCAACGATCAGGTCTACAAGACGCGCGAGGGGAAGTGGTCGGCGGTCGAGCGGGAGATCGCCGAGCGCCACACCGCCGAGCAGCCGGTCCTGGTGGGGACGATCTCGGTCGAGGTCTCGGAGCTCCTGTCCGAGCGCCTGCGCTCCCGGGGGATCGCCCACAGCGTGCTCAACGCCAAGCCGGAGTTCGCCGAGCGCGAGGGTGAGACGATCGCCGAGGCGGGGCGCCCGGGGGCGGTCACCATCGCCACGAACATGGCCGGCCGGGGGGTCGACATCCAGCTCGGGGGCAACGCCCCCCACCAGACGCGGCTCGAGCTCGTCAAGCTCGGCCTCAAGCCGGGGGAGCCCGACTACGACGAGCGCTTCGCCCAGATCCTCCCGACGATCGAGGAGCGGCTGGCCGCCGACCGGGAGCGGGTGCTGGCCGCCGGGGGGCTCTTCATCATCGGAACCGAGCGGCACGAGTCCCGCCGGATCGACAACCAGCTGCGGGGCCGGGCCGGGCGCCAGGGCGACCCCGGGGAGTCGCGGTTCTTCCTCTCGGCCGAGGACGACCTGATCCGCCTGTTCGCCGGCGACCGGATCTACCGGATCCTCGACCGGCTGGGGGGGACCGACGAGGAGGGCAACGAGGAGCCGATCGAGGCGGGCCTCCTGTCCAAGCAGATCGAGAAGGCCCAGCGCAAGGTCGAGGAGCAGAACTTCCTGATCCGCAAGCGGGTGCTCGAGTACGACGACGTGATGAACGAGCAGCGCCGGGTCGTCTACGCCCTGCGCGACCAGGTCCTCGAGGGCGGGGACATGGCCCGGGCGGCGGCCGACGAGATCGCCGGGGTGATCGAGCGGATGGTCAGCGAGCACACGCCCGGGGACTTCATCGAGGAGTGGGACCTCGACGGCCTCTTTGTCGTGCTCGAGCAGGTCTACCCGGTGAGCTTCGGCCCCCAGGAGATCGAGCGCGACCAGATCGACCGGGAGGGCCTGACCAACCTCCTGGTCGAGGACGCGGCCAAGCTCTACGCCGGCCGGGAGGCCGAGCTCGGGGAGGAGCTGATGCGGGCGCTCGAGCGCTACCTCCTCCTCCAGGTCATCGACGAGCGCTGGCGGGAGCACCTCTACGACATGGACTACCTCCGGGAGGGCATCCACCTCCGGGGGTTCGCCCAGATCGACCCGCTCGTGGCCTACCAGAACGAGGCGTTCGACCTGTTCACCGACCTGATGACGACGATCTGGTCGGACTTCGCCCGGATGATCTTCCACGTCGAGGTCCAGATCGAGGGCGAGAACGGCGGCCAGCCCCCGGCCCCGCCGCCGGCCCTCGCCCCCTACACGCCGGGGGGAAGCTCGACCCGTCCGGCGAGCGTCTCCTACTCGTCGGGGGCGGCCGCCGCCCCGAGCGCCCTCGGGGCCGCCGCGGCCGCCGTCGTCCCGGAGGAGGCGGCCGAGGAGCTCGTCCCCCACGTCGAGCAGCGGCGGGTGACCACCGACGAGCAGGTCGGTCGCAACGATCCGTGCTGGTGCGGGTCGGGGAAGAAGTTTAAGCGCTGCCACGGGGCCTGACCGGCCGTCTGGGGGCGCTGGCGGCGGTCGCGGGGATCGCCCTCGCCGGCTGCGGGTCGGACAGCTCGAAGACCGGGGCGTGCCCGACGTGCCCGGGGGTGGTCGCCCAGACCCGGGCCGACACCTACGCGGCGGTCGCGCGGCGGACCTACCGCCAGGAGGTCTTCGGGGACGCGGGCGGGTCGGCGTTCTCCCACATCTCGAGCCTGCCCGGCCTCCGGCGGGGTCTCGCCACGGGCGACTACGCGCTCGCCCGGGCTGCGCTGCGCGACCAGCCGGTCCGCCACGCGGTGCGGGCCCGGGTCACCCGGGGGAGCCGGGTCCTGGTCGACGTGGGACTCGACTTCGTGATCGCCGGGAACCCCCGGCCCCTGGTCGCCGGCGGGCGCACGCTCGGGCAGCTCGAGATCTCGATCCAGGACGTGATCGGCTTCGTCAAGCTCGTCCACCGGCTGACCGGGACCCAGGTCGTCGTCCGGGGCTCGGTGCCCCACCACGCCGAGAGCTCGCTCCCGGCCGCGCTCGGGGCGGCCCTCCCGGCGAAGGGGCCGGTCACGGTGGGGGGGCGCCGGTACGTCGCGAGCTCGTTCGCCCGGCCGGGCTTCGGGGGCGAGCGGCTGAGCGTCTGGATCCTGGCCCCGGCCTGAGGGGGCGGGGGGCTACTAGTACCCTGGAGGCGAGATGGCCAACGCGCCGACCACCGAGCCGACACCGCAGCGCCTCGCTGCCGTCCGCGACCAGCTGGCGCTGCTCGCGGACTATCTTTGACCCGCCTGCCCTCGAGGAGCGCCTGACCGGGCTCGAGGCCCGGATGGGGGAGCCCGGGTTCTGGGACGACCCGGAGGGGGCGGCCAAGGTGACGGCCGAGCACGCCCGGACCAAGCGGCGCCTCGACGCCTTCCGGTCGCTGGAGACCGACGCCAGGGAGCTCGAGGGGCTGGTCGAGCTGGCCGAGGAGGAGCCGTCGCTGGCCGCCGAGGTCGACGAGAGCATCGCCTCGGTCGAGGAGCGCCTGCTCGAGCTCGAGGAGGCCCGGCTCTTCTCGGGCCGCTACGACGCCGGGGCGGCCCTGGTCACGATCAACGCCGGAGCGGGGGGGACCGACGCGCAGGACTGGGCGGAGATGGTGCTGCGGATGATGCTTCGGTGGGCGGAGAAGCGGGGCTTCGCGACCGAGCTGCTCGAGGTGAGCGCCGGGGAGGAGGCCGGGATCAAGTCGGCGACCTTCCAGGCGAGCGGTGAGAACGCCTACGGGCTCTACGGGGCCGAGAAGGGCGTCCACCGGCTGGTCCGCCTCTCGCCGTTCGACTCGGCCAACCGCCGCCAGACGAGCTTCGCCGGCCTGGAGGTGGCGCCGGTCGTCGAGGGGGAGGGCGAGATCGAGATCAACGACGACGACCTCCAGATCGACACCTACCGGGCGAGCGGGGCGGGTGGCCAGCACGTCAACAAGACCGACTCGGCGGTCCGGATCACCCACCGGCCGTCGGGGATCGTGGTCCAGTGCCAGAACGAGCGGTCGCAGTCGTCGAACAAGGCGACGGCGATGACCATGCTCCGGGCCAAGCTGGCCGAGGCGGAGGAGCGCCGGCGGGAGGCGGAGATCGCCAAGGAGAAGGGCCAGGCCCAGGACGTCAACTTCGGCTCGCAAATCCGCTCCTACGTCCTGCACCCGTACACGATGGTCAAGGACCACCGGACGGGCTACGAGATGGGCGACGCCCAGCGGGTCCTCGACGGGGACCTCGACGGCTTCGTCCGGGCCTACCTGCTCAAGTCCGCGGGCGGCTGAGCCAATCGAGGAGGTCGTCGATGACGCGGGTGCGCTCGGGCTCGCGCTCGTTGAAGATCTCGTGGTAGAGGCCGTCGTACACGATCAATGTCTTGTCCTGGGAGCGGGCCCATTCGGCCAGGGCCCTGGCTCCGCCGGGGGGGACGATCCGGTCGGCCCCGCCCTGCATGATCAGGAGGGGGAGCTCGAGGCCGGGGACTCGGCGGGGGAAGCCGGCGGCGGCCCGGCCCATCTCGGCGATCGTGCGGACGGGGAGCTTGCCCCGGTAGTTGAGGGGATCCTCCTCGTAGCGGCGGACCTGCTCGGGGTCGCGGCTGACGGCCTCGGCCTCGACGCCGTAGACGCCGAGGCGGGGGACGAGCACCGAGAGCAGGCGGCTGAGGGCGAGGAGCGCCCGCGGGCCCTCGAGTTCGACGACCGCCCCGGAGAGGACGAGCCCGGACAGGCGGCCCTCCTCCTCGAGCGCGTAGGTGAGGGCGAGGCACCCGCCCATGCTGTGGCCGAGCAGGTAGGGGCGCCGGCCGTCGTGGTCGCGCGTGGCCTGGTCGATCAGGTGCCCGAGATCGGCGCGGGCCCGATCGAAGCGGTCGATCACCGACCGGGGTCCCTCGGAGCGGCCATGGCCGCGGTGGTCGATGGCGTAGACGGCGAACCCCCCGGCGACGAGTCGCTCGGCCAGGGGGGCGTAGCGGCCGCCGTGCTCGGCGGCGCCGTGGGCGATCACGAGGCTCCCCCGGGCCGGGCCGTCCGGGGCCCAGGAGCGCCAGTGGATCTCGAGGCCGCGGCTTCCGGCGAAGCTCTCCTCCCGGGTGCGCATGCCGAGGCACCCTATCCTGAGGGCGGATGACGGCCGCCGACGACGCGCTGGTCTCCCGGGCCCTGGAGGAGGATCTCGGCGGGGGCGACGTGACCGCGGAGGCCACGATCCCGGCCGGGGCCCGGGCCCGGGCGACGATCACCCAGAAGGAGCCGGGGGTGATCTTCGGGTGCGAGATCGCCGGGGCGGTTTTCGCGCGCCTGGACCCCGCGGCGCGGATCGAGCGCCTGGCGGCCGAGGGCGAATGGCGGGCGGGGGGGCCGGTCCTCCGGATCGAGGGCTCGGCGCGAGCCCTGGTCGGGGCCGAGCGGACGGCGCTCAACTTCCTGGGCCGGCTCTCGGGGGTGGCGACGTTGGCCGCCCGGTGCGCCCGGGCGGTGGAGGGGACGGGGGCCCGGGTCCTCGACACCCGCAAGACGACGCCCGGCCTGCGGGCCCTCGAGAAGGCGGCGGTGGCGGCCGGGGGGGCGACCAACCACCGGGCGGGCCTCTACGACGCGATCCTGATCAAGGAGAACCACATCGCCCTGGCCGGGGGCGTGTCCGTGGCGGTGGACGCGGCCCGGGCCTACGCGCCGGATCTCCCGCTCGAGGTCGAGGTCCGGGATCCGGCGGAGATCGAGGAGGCGCTGGGGGCGGGAGCCCGGCGGCTGCTGCTCGACAACATGTCCCCGGACGAGCTCCGGGCGGCGGTCGGGCAGGTGGCGGGGCGGGCGGTGCTCGAGGCGAGCGGGGGGGTGACCCTGGCCAATCTCCGGGAGCACGCGGCCACGGGCGTACAATTCGTGTCGATTGGCGCAATGACCCACTCCGCACCCGCCCTCGACCTCTCCCTCACGCTGGTGGCGCTCTGAAGCCCGCCCCGACCATGATCGGGCTGCCGATGGCCGCACCGGCGGGCGATCCGGTCCTGACCGCCCGGGAGATCGGGGAGCTCCAGGACGAGGTTCGCCGGCTGGCGGCCGCCCGGGACGCGGTGATCCTGGCCCACAACTACCAGCGCCCGGAGGTGCAGGACGTCGCCGACTTCGTCGGCGACTCGCTCGGCCTCTCCCAGCAGGCGGCGGCCGCTCCGGAGGGGACGATCGTCTTCTGCGGCGTCCACTTCATGGCCGAGACGGCGGCGATCCTCTGCCCGGAGAAGACGGTCCTGATCCCCGATCCCGACGCCGGGTGCTCGCTGTCGGACTCGATCGACGCCGACCAGCTCGCGGCCTGGAAGGCGGAGCACCCGGGGGGCGTCGTGGTCATGTACGTCAACACCTCGGCGGCGGTCAAGGCGCTGACCGACTACTGCTGCACGTCGTCGAACGCGGTGGCCGTGGTCCGCCACATCTACGCGACCCACGGTCCGGACACGGAGATCCTCTTCGGCCCGGACATGTTCCTCGGGGCCTACGTCGAGCGGATGCTGGGCCGGGGGATGCACGTCTGGGACGGGGAGTGCCACGTCCACGCCGGGATCCGGCCGAGCGACATCGCCGCGACGCGGGCGGCCCACCCGGACGCCGACTTCCTGATCCACCCGGAGTGCGGGTGCTCGACCTCGGTGATGGAGTACGTGGCCGCCGGGGACGTCGCCCCCGAGGGGGTCCACATGCTCTCGACGGGGGGGATGCTGAACTACGCCGAGCGGGCGGAGCCCGGGTCGAGCGCGATCGTGGCGACCGAGATCGGGATGCTCCACCCGCTGCGCCTGGCCGCCCCGGGGACCGACTTCATCGCCGCGAACGAGGCGGCGAGCTGCCGGTACATGAAGATGATCACCCTGCCTAAGCTCCGGGACGCCCTCCGGGACGGGGTCTTCCCGGTGACCGTGCCGGCGGCCACGGCGGCGGCGGCCCGGATCGCGATCGAGCGGATGGTCGCGATCCGGCCCTGATCCGCCCGCCCCGGCCGGGTGCCGACCCGCCGGACTGATCCGGTGCGGCAGCGCGCGCCGCAGTGACCCGTAATGGGTATCGAAGAGCGCTTCGTCGCCGTCGAGAGGATCGTCCACGGGGCGTTGGTGCGCCACAGCATCACGGCGTTGCGCGTCACCGTCGGCGCGGTGTTCCTGGGGTTCGGGTTCCTGAAGTTCTTTCCGGGGGTCAGCCCGGCCCAGGACTTGGCCGTGAGGACGATCCACGCGCTGACCTTCGGCCTCGTTCCGTGGCGGGTCGGGATCGTCGCCATCGCCACTCTGGAGTGCTTCATCGGGATCTGCCTGCTCGCGAATCGGTGGATGCGCGTGGCGGTGTGGGTCCTGGCCGGGGAGCTCGTCGGGGTACTCGCACCCCTCGTGCTGCTGACCGGACGCCTGTTCAGCGGCCCCTACGACGCGCCGACGCTGGAGGGTCAGTACGTGCTCAAAGACGTGATCCTGGTCGCGGCCGGCATGGCGATTGCCGCCGGCACCTTCCGCGGCGGGCATCTGGTCCGCGACCGACCCGAAGCCGGCGGGGTGGTCCGGCCCGGGAAAACAACCCGATGAGCTTCGACCGGCGCACGCGCGAGCGCTGGTCACCCGGGACCGGACAGGGCCAACCACCGCCGCGCGCCCGTAGCAGCGGCGAGCAGCTGGGCGCCATCCGGCGGGTCAGTCGGTGAGGGTGAGCGTGTGGTGGGTCGGGGCCGACCCGCCCGGGCGGAGGGTCGCCCGGGTCTTGAGCCGGTGGCGGTGGCGGTCGAGCTGGCGCTGGGCGGCCGCCGTGATCGAGAGGGAGACGGTGGCCGTCGAGTTGGCGGGGATGGCGAAGCGGGCGAGGCCGAGGGTGATCGTCGTGCGGAGGGTCAGGGTCCCCGTGCACCGGGCGGTCCGGCAGCGCAAGGAGATCCGGGCGACCCGGTGCTTGACGGGCGCCGTGGTGCGAGCGAGGCCGACCAGCCCGACGGGGACCCGGCGCGGGACGGTGGGCGCGGTCGGGGGAGCGGGAGGCGGGGGCGGCGGGGTGGGTACGACCGGCGTCGGGGGCCCGAT
>JAXDHK010000260.1:0-3913 GCA_034664545.1 Solirubrobacteraceae bacterium | reverse complement strand
ACGACGGGTCTCGGTCGAAGCTACGGGAATGCGTCGTGTCGAGCACCCGCGTTCGGTCTCGTCAGGCCTCCGCCGCGCCGGCGTTGACCGGCGCGCCGCAGCGTGCGCCGAGCAGCTCGACGACCTCGACCGACGGCTTGTTGGCCGGGCCGATGCGCTTGACCTCGAAGGCGAAGGTCTCCCCGTCGGCCAGCGTGACGACGGCTCGGAGCGTGAGCTTCAGCTTCGTTATCTCGGCCTGGGCGTCGGCGTAGTTAGAGCGCACGATCGCGTCGCCCTTGGGCTTGCCGAGCATCCCGTCGGCGCCCGTCACGACGAGCCCGTCCGGCCCGAGGCCCAGCCAGGCGAAGCGCCCGAGCTCGATGGTCGGCTGTGCCGCCGGCGTCCGCCTGGCTCCGATGCCCGCCCCGATCAGGCCGCCGACGTTCGCGCCGATCTGCGCGTTGGTGGCTCCGGGCGGGGAGATGCTGCACGCCGCGTCGATCGGCTCGCCGAGGTGCTTGGCGAGCCGGTCGGCCTTCTTGCTGCTCCCTGCGGTGGTCTGCATCGGTCCTCCGATGGTTGGCTTGGTGTTCTTGCCGTGACCGTATGCCCGCCGGGACGCGGTGTCATCGGCGGTTCTACCCATATTTCCGAGGGTCGCCGACCAGCTCGCGTCGGACCGCCTCGACCCCGGCCGCGGCCCGGCCGGTGACGCCGAGCTTGCGCAGGATCGCCGAGACGTGATGGCCGACGGTCTTCTCCGAGAGCACGAGCCGTCGGGCGATGTCCGCGTTGCGCAACCCTTCGGCCAGCATTCCGAGGACCTCCAGCTCGCGCGGCGTCAGACCGGCGTGGTTGGCCTGGGTGCGCGCACGCGGCCCGGTGGGCACGCTGCGGGCGCCGCGCTCGCGCAACCGGCGCGCGATGATGGCCGCCGCGGGCCGGGCGCCCATCCCGCGCAGCGTGGCATGCGTCTCCCGCAGGAGGACGTCGTCATCGCCGTCGGCCAGGGCGAGGGCTGCCTCGTAGGGCGCTCCGCGTTCGCGCCAGAGCTTCGCCGCCCGGGTGTGGTCGGCGGCGGCGGAGGCTGCGAACGGCGCAGCGACGGGATCGATCGCGATGCCGTCGTCGACGCCGGCTCGCCGACGCCAGAGGGTCAGCATGCCGATGGCCCAGGGCTCGTCACGCTCCTGGGCGTGGGCGAGCACCGGTGCGGTGAGGTGCAGGAGCTCGTCGTGGCGGCCTTCGAGCCATAGCGCCTCGGCGGCGGCCTCCGTCGCCGCCACCTGCACGTGCAGGGCCGCGTCATCCGCCGCGCGGGCAAGCGCGGAGTCGAGCAGCGGCCAGACCTCGGGGTCGCCGCGCCGGGCCCGGATCCGGGCGAGCGTGCAGGACGGCAGGAAGCGGGCCCACCCGGCAGGCTCGCGGAGCAGCGTTTGGGCGAGGGATGCGGCCCGGTCCCAGTGCCCCTCGGCCAGGCACACCTCGGCCTCGAGGATGCGCAGGCACAGCAGCCACGCGTCGAGGCCACGTTCGCGGCAGAACACGCTTCCGCGCTCGACGTGCCCACGAACCTCGGCCCACTCACGCCGGCGGGCAAAGCCTTCGGCCAGGTTGATGTGACCGCGGGCCGCCTCGGTCGGTAGACCATGCTCGACGGCGAGGGCGAGGCTCCGTTCGAGCTTGTCGCGGCCGTCGAGGCTGCGCGGTAACTCGATCGTGCCGAGGCTGTTGAGCGCGTCGACCAGCGCCGGCACGCAGGCATGGCGGTCGGCGAGCTCGATGGTCCGCGCCCCCCAATGCTCCGCCCCGGTGATGTCGTCGGCGAGCATGGCGTTCGCCGTCAGGCCGGCATAGGCGCGGGCGAGCTCGGCGCCCGGCGGCAGACGCTCGAGGGCCTCCACGGCAGCGGCATTGGCCTCGCGGGACTCCGCATAGCGCTGCTCGCAGGCCAACAGACGGGCGAGAATCCGGAGGTTGCGTCCGGCCGCGATCGTATCGCCCGAGCGCTCGTGGATCGCGTGCGCCTCGCGGGCTGCCTCGAGGGCCTCGACCCGCATATCGGTCAGGTAGCCGGCCTCGGCGAACCGCTCGAGCAACGCGGCGCGGTCCGGCGCGGGGAGACCGTCGGCGAATCGGAGCGCTCGGGCCAACTGGTCCCTGGCCTCCCGGTGAGCGTCGACCGCCGTCGCCAACCTTGCGGCGCGCAGCGCGTGGCGGAGGACTGCGGCCGTGTCGCCGGACGCCTCGGCGTGGCCCGCCAGACGGGCGGGGTCCGGCACCCCGACCGGCGGGGCCTCGAGCGCCGCCAGGGCGCGGCGGTTGAGCCTCTGGCGCACGTCCGGGCTCAGTGACCCGAGTACGGCCAGGCGTGCCAGCTCGTGCCGGAACGCGACGGCGCTGCCGATCGCCTGGAACATTCCGGACGCGATCGCCGCCCCGAGCTCGCCCGCGGCGTCCGGGGCCAGCGCGTCGAGGAGCCAGAGCTCGACCGGTTGGGGCACGACCGACGCGGCGTCGAGCAGGCTGCGGACGGACGCGGGCAGGCGGGCTGAGCGCGCGAGCACGGCGTCTCGGACCGACATGGGCAGATCCGGCGTCCTCGCCGCCAGCGCCTCGGTCACGAAGAAGGGGTTGCCTCCGGTGCGCTCGTGGAGCGTGTCCGGGTCGACATCGGTGTCGCCGACAAGCCCGGCGACGGCGGCCCGGCTCAGCGGCGCGAGCGTGAGGTCGGCGGCGATCGCGGTGCGCGGCAACTCGCCGAGCAGCATGCGCAACGGCCCCGCCCGGTCGACCTCCTCGTCGCGAAAGCTCAGGACCAGCAGCGCCCGGACATCGGCCACCCGGCGGACGAGAAGCCGGACCACGTCGAGCGTGGCCTCGTCGGCCCAGTGCAGATCCTCGAGGACCAGGACGGTGGTGGCGTGCCAGTCGAGCTCGTCGAGGACCGACAGCGCCACGTCCTGCGCCCCGGCGCCGGCGACGAGCACCTCGCGCAGGTCACCCAGCGTCCGGCGAGCCACCTCGAAAAACGGACCGAGCGGCCGGGGGGTGGCCAGGGCATCGCAGCCGGCCGAGAGCACCCGGGTCGGCGGGGCGATCCGGGAGCGGAACTGCCGGAGGAGCTCGGTCTTGCCGATCCCCGCCTCGCCTCGGACGAGGACGACGCGACCACCGTCCGGCTCGACCCTCGCCAGCGCGTCTTCGAGCGCGCCGAGCGGCTCGGCGCGCTCGACAAGCCTCACCTCCCGGGCGGCGGTCGGACTCACCGGACCATCGTCCACCCTCAGGACACGGCCCGCAAGCCTCCTCCCGGGGGATCAGGTCCCCGAGGCCCCCGGGTCGGGCCGGACGACGACGGTGTCGCCGATGGGCACGATCTCGTCAACCGGTAGGTCGGCCAGACCCGCGTGGCGCCGGATCGCCTCCGGGCTCGACGCCTCGTAGACGCACGCCGTACCGACGCCGCCGCCGGCCTCCTCCAGGACGTAGCTGCGGATCCAGCGGATATCGTCGGGCATCCGGTCGTCGGCCGTTCTTGTCGACCGGGCGGCGGCCGCCTCGAGCTCCTCACCGGAGCGCCAGCCGGAACGGCGGAGGATCAGGTACTGCTGCATAGCGATGTCCCCTCTTTTCGGTCGGACGGACACCGTCGAAGCTACGGGCGCGGGCCGCCGCGTACATCGGGAAGAATCCCCATCTTCGTCCGCGGACCGGCCACCGAGGGGAGCGCACTACTCGCCGGACGCGAGAGCAGGTTCGGGTCGACGTCAACCCAGTCGTCGAGCCAGGTCCCGACTTGCTTGGCGGGCCTCGGCCGCCAGCCGGCGCACGACGTCTCCGGCCGGGGCGCCCTCGACGAGCGTGTAGGTCTGACCTGCCCAGAGGTTGACCGCCTGCGGATCGTCGGCTGCTCGTGCCGCGGCGCGGA
>JAXDHK010000259.1:0-3409 GCA_034664545.1 Solirubrobacteraceae bacterium | reverse complement strand
CCGCCACTCGCGCCGGTCGCGGCCTGCAAGCCGGCCTGCGCCGGGAGGAGGGCGCCGGTACCGGGCGAATCGGCAGGCGATGGCTTCGCCCCAGCTTCACGACTGCCTGCTCGCGTTCGCCGAGCAGGCGGCGCTCGTTCTGGCCGCGGCCAGCGACGCCGGCTCGGAGGTCGGTTTCGACGTCGTCCAGGAGGGCGGGCGCGGCAGTCGGCCGCCGCTCTTCTGCTACCGGGCCCTGACCGGCGAGTTCATCGAGCGCCATCGCGACGGCCTCCGCCGGGTCCCGGCCTACGGTCCGGCGGTCGACGCCCTGGCCGGGCTCGACGGGGTCGGCGCCTACCTCGACGCCCGGGGGGCACCCCGACCTCCCGGCGGCCCGCGGCCGCTCGCCGAGGCCGCCCTCCGCCGATTCCTCGAGCGCGTCCTCGACGGCGGGGCCTTCGCGATCTCGCCCGAGCGCTTCGAGCACGCCTACCGGGAGATCGAGCAGGTGGCGCTCGAGTGTCACGCCGAGACGGTCGTGGTCGCCCTGCTCCGGGGCATGACGACCGAGTCCGAGCAGGTCCCGCTCGGCGAGGGGGCGCTCCTCGCGCCCCCCCAATGTCTCGAGGACCTCCCGCCGGATCCGGCCTGGTCGACCGACGACACCCCGTCGGTGGTGGTGGCGATCGCCCCCGGGGAGGGTCCCGACGCGCTCGCGCGGACGGTCGACCGCCTCGCCGACATGCAGACGGCCATGCGCCTGTTCGCGCCCGGGATCGGGTTCGCCCCACTCGCCTGGCTGCGGACCGGGGGATCGGCCTGGCGGCCGATGGTCGGGCCGGTCCGGGGTCGGGGAGGTGGGGCGGTGGTGATCGCCGCCGAGCAGGAGGACGAGCTCCGGGCCTTCTGCAACCTCGTGTCCCGGCGGCGGCCGATCCAGGGCGAGATCGCCTGGGCCCTCGAACGCTTCGAGCTGGGGTGCGAGCGGGAGAACGCGCTCGTCGCCCTCACCGACCACATCCTCGCCCTCCGGGCCCTGCTCGAGCCGGAGGGTCCCGAGAGCGGCCGTCTCCCGGTGCGTCTGGCCGCATTGTGCGCGGTGGCCGCCGACCGCCGGGCCCTGGGCGAGCGGATGGCCCGGGCGGTCGCCTTCGAGCAGGCGATCGTCGCCGGCGTCGAGCCGATCCCGGTCGGGGCGCTCGAGCTGGCCCGGGAGGTCGAGGGCCACCTCCGGGCGCTGCTGCGCGACGTCATCTGCGGCCACCTGGCGCTCGACCTCGTGGATCTGGCCGACGAGCTGATCGGCGGGGAGCCGAGTGGGCCCCGGACCCCGGTGCCCGGCGAGCGGCCGACCGTCCGGTCGGCCGAGCTCGCCCCCTACGAGGATCTCCAGGCCTGGGGCGACCCGGCGCCGGCTCGCAGCGAGCTCTTTCCCTGATCGCCGCCGCCCCGGTGGGGCTTTCCCCCGCCCCCAACGAAGCCGGCCGGGCGGGCTGATCTTCACGCGATCGCATGTGGCGGAAGGAATCGCCTCCGGACCTGCGAATAACGGCGCGTACTCAGTTACCCCGCGCAAGGAGCCTCTCGGGTGGACGGCAAGGCCAAGGTCATCGCATTCGCCAATCAGAAGGGCGGCGTGGCCAAGACGACGACGACGTTGAATCTCGCGGCGGCCTTCGCCGAGGAGGGTCACCGGGTGCTCTGCGTCGACATGGACCCCCAGGGCAACCTGACCATGTCCCAGGGCATCGACCCGGACACGCTCGAGCTCTCGATGTACGACGTCCTCGTCCACCACACCTCGATCCGCGAGGTCATCCGCAAGCGCGAGGTGGACATCGCCTGCGCGTCGATCGACCTGGCCGGGGCCGAGATCGCGATGTCGACCCAGATCGGCCGGGAGCGGTCGCTCCAGAAGGCGTTCAAGCCGATCCTCGACGACTACGACTTCATCTGCATCGACACCCCGCCGAGCCTCGGGCTGCTCACGATCAACGCCCTGACGGCCGCCGACAAGGTGATCGTCCCCGTGCAATGCGAATATCTGTCGATGCGGGGGCTGATCCAGCTCCAGAACACCCTGGCCATGATCCGCGAGAACCTCAACCCGGACATCGACATCGAAGGAATCCTGCCCACGCTGGTCGACTCCCGTACGATCCACGCAAAGGAAGCCATCGAGATCCTCGAGGAGAACTTCGGCGATCGGGTCTTCGCCTCGAGGATCCGCAAGACGATCCGCTTCGCGGAGGCGCCGGTCAAGGGAATGTCGGTTCTCAAGTACGAACCGAACGGTATGGCGGCTGAGTCCTACAGAGCGCTGGCGAGGGAGGTCCTTCATGGCCGGAAATAAGCGTGCGAGCATGCGTGAGGGCCCGCTGGCCGCGCTCTTCCGTAAGACCGACGATCCGGCTTCGGTCGAGCGGGCCGCGCCCGACCCGCCGCCCCCGCATCCGCGGGAGACCGGCCTGCCCCACCCGGCGCTCGCCGCCCACCAACCGGCGACCGAGGCCGCGCGCGTCCCTCCGACGCCGCAGGACCGCCTCCGCCAGGCGTTCTCCTCCGAGCTTCCCGACGACATGCTCGGTCGCGGTCCGGCCCCCGCCCGCCTGGATCCCGTGCCCGAGGAGATCGGGGACGTCTATGCGCGCGACGACACCGACGTCTATGCCCGGGCCGACCTCGAAGCCCGCCACGCCCAGGCGCGTGCGGTCGGACGGCCGGTCCTCCGGGTCGTGGGTGTCGGGGGCGCCGGCGTCAACGCGGTCAACCGGATGGTCGAGGCCCAGGTCGCCGGGGTGGAGTTCATCGCCATCAACACCGATCTCCAATCCCTCCAGCAGTCGACCGCCGACGTGACGCTCCACATCGGCGCGCAGATCACCCGGGGGCTCGGGTCGGGGGCGAACACCGACCTCGGCCGCCAGTCGGCGATGGAGGAGTACGACAGGATCAAGGCCCTCCTCAAGGGGTCGGACATGATCTTCATCGCCGCCGGGGCCGGCGGGGGCACAGGGACGGGCGCGGCGCCGATCGTCGCCCGGATCGCCCGGGAGATCGGCGCCCTGACCGTCGGCATCGTCACCAAGCCGTTCGGCTTCGAGGGGACTCGCCGGGCCGAGCAGGCCGATCTCGGCGTGGAGACGCTGGCCGCCGAGGTCGACACCCTGATCGTCGTGCCCAACAACCGCCTGCTCTCGGTGCTCGACAAGAAGACCTCGATGGTCGAGGCCTTCCGCGTCGCCGACGACGTGCTCCGCCAGGGCGTCCAGGGGATCTCCGACCTGGTCACCCTCCCCGGGCTGATCAACCTCGACTTCGCCGACGTCCGGACGGTGATGTCCGACGCCGGCAACGCGCTGCTCGGCATCGGAATGGGCCACGGCGAGAACCGGGCGACCGAGGCGTCGATCGCGGCGGTCTCCTC
>JAXDHK010000258.1:0-9793 GCA_034664545.1 Solirubrobacteraceae bacterium | reverse complement strand
CGCGATTAGACCGGCGCGACCGTTTCGCTGTTGTTTCGATGTCCCTTGACACGTAGCCCTCCCAGCCAGCTGACCGTCAGCCGGGCGGCGCTTGTGCATCGCCCGGCTCTTAGGTGGCCTGGAGTGCGGTGATGTTCCGGGTGACCGAGGTGTCATCGGCTGTTGTGGGCGTCGTTCCTCAGAGCCTGCGCCGGGGGCTGACTTCCCCGGCCGTCGCCCGGCTCGGTCAGCGCCGGCGACACTCCGCACCGGCGCTTGCCACCACCTCCGATATAGGACCGGCGGGGGCCGGTCGCGTGATCTGCGTGCGATCATCGTCGGCAACCGTGAGGTCCATCGTCGATCAGCATGACCTCGGGGCGTTCATGCCCGCGGACGTCCGGGTCGCCCTCGCCCGCGGCGTCTCCCTCCCCGACCGCGGACGCGGATCCGTGCTCGAGGCCGACGTGTCCGACTTCACCCTCCTGACCGAGGCCCTCGCCCGCCAGCACGGCGATCGCCGGGGGGCGGAGGAGGTCGCTGCCGTCCTGACCCGGGTCTACGGGGCGCTCGTCGCCGAGGTCGACCGCCACGACGGGAGCGCCGTCGAGTTCAGCGGTGACGCCGTCTCCTGCTGCTTTCACGGCGATGACGGGTCACGCGCCCTCCGGTGCGGCCTGGCCATGCAGTCGGCCATGGCCTCCCTGCGCGCCGCGAACCCCGCCTACCCGGCCCTCAAGGTCACGGTCGCCGCCGGCGACTTCCGGCGCTTCTCGGTCGGAGACCCCCAGATCCGCCGGCTCGAGGTCATCGCCGGCCCCGCCGTCGACCGCCTCTACGCCGTCGCCCCCCGCGCCGGCCCGGGCGACGTGCTCGCCGACGGCCCGGTCGCCCACCAGCTCGGTTCCCGCCTCGAGCTCGCCGGCTGGCGTCCCGGGGACGACGGCCAGTCCGCCGCGCTCGTCACGGCCGTCCACGCTTCACCGCTCCCACCCGCCGTCCCCGGACCCCCGATCCCCGACGACCAGGCCCGGCCGTGGCTGCCCGCCTCGGTCTACCAGCGCCTCCGCGACGACGGGGAGCAACTGCTCGGCGAGCTCCGCTCCGTCGTCGCCCTCTTCGCCCGCTTCGACGGGATCGACTACGCCGCCGACGATGCCGCCGACCGGCTCGACGCCTACGCCCGGTACGCCCAGCTCACCCTCGAGGACTACGGGGGCACGCTCTGGAACATCGCCGTCGACGCCAAGGGGAGCTACCTCTGCGTCGGCTTCGGGGCTCCCCTCGCCCACGACGACGACCCCCTCCGGGCGGCGGCCGCCGCCCTCGTCCTCCGCGCCCCACCCGCCGCGGCCGGAGCCGTCGAGGTCGGGGGCATCGGGCTCGCCCGCGGCCGGCTCTACGCCGGCCCCTACGGCGGCGTCACACGGCGGACCTTCGGCCTCCAGGGCAGCAAGATGATCCTCGCCGCCCGCCTCATGCAGGCCGCCGCCCCCGGACAGATCCTCGTCGAGGAGCCGCTCGCCCGGCTGATCGAGGTCCGCAACGACCTCCGGCCTCACGATCCCCAGCCCGTCAAGGGCCGTGCCCTCCCGGTCGACGTCCGCGAGCTCGTCGGCCCCCGGCGGTCCTCCCGGTCCGCCGCCGCGCCCCCCGCCGCCCCCGACATGGTCGATCGCCGGCCCGAGCGGGCCGCCCTCGACGCCCACCTCGACCAGCTCCTCCGGTCCGCCGGCGGGGTCCTCGTCCTCGAGGGCGAGCCCGGCATCGGCAAGTCCCGGCTCATCCGCCACCTGACCGACCGCGCCCACGCCGACGGCGTCGCCGTCCACGCCGGCGCCGGCGATCCCATCCAGCGCGGGGCCCCCTACCACGGCTGGGGCCCGGTGTTCGCCGGGGCGCTCGGGCTCGAAGCCCTCCCCGACGCTCCCGACGACCGCCGCCGGCTGGTCCGGGAGCGCATGGCCGCCGTCCGCAGCCCGCCCCCCACGGGCGACGAGGATGACCTCGCCGCCCTCCTCTCGGCCGTGCTCCCCCAACCGGTCGCCGAGGGTCCGGTCAGCGCCGGCCTCTCCGGCGAGGCCCGCGGCGAGGCGACCCGCGACCTCCTCGCCGACCTCCTCGCCGGACTCGCCCGCGCCGCCCCGACCCTGGTCGTCCTCGAGGACGCCCACTGGCTCGACTCGGCGTCCCTTGCCCTCGCCCTCCGCCTGGCCGTCGCCCCCGGACCCCTCCTGCTCGTGCTCACCACCCGGCCTCTCGCCGAGTCCGCCCGCCCCGACCTCGACCGCCTCGTCGCCACCCCCGGCTGCGACCGGATGCGCGTCGGTCCCCTCCCCCCGGCCGACGTCGTCGAGCTCGCCGGGCGCAGCGCCGGCGGAGCTCTCCCCCCGCTTCTGGCCGCGCTGATCGAGGCCAAGGCCGCCGGAAATCCCCTTTTCGCCCGCGAGCTCGCCTATGCCCTCCGCGACGCCGGGTTCCTCGACGGCTCGCCCGACGGACGGCGGTCCCGCCCCGCCGACTTCGCGGCGATCGAGTCGCCCGACACCGTGGCCACCGTGATCGCCAGCCGCCTCGACCGGCTTCCCCCGGCCGCCCATACCCTGCTCAAGGTCGCCAGCGTCCTCGGCCTGTCCTTCGCCGAGGCCGCCCTCGCCGCCCTGGCCGGACCGTCGGCCGCCGGGCATCGGGCGCACCTCGAGCAGCTCGAGCTCCTCGGCCCGGCCGGCACCTCCGGGACGATCGCCTTCCGCCACGCCCTGATCCGCGACGTCGTCTACTCCCAGCTCCTCTACGCCCAGCGCCGCGACCTCCACCGGCGGGCAGCCGAGTACTACGAGGCGACCGGCGGCCCCGGCTCGACCCCCGCCGCCCTCGCCCACCACTGGGAGCACGCCGAGGTCCCCGCCCGGGCGGTCGAGTACCTCGCGACCGCCGGGGAGGCCGCGCTCCGGGCCGGCGCCTTCGAGGAGTGCCGCAACGCCTACGAGCGGGCCCTCGCCCTCACCCCCGGCGAGCCCGAAGCCGGCCAACGGGCCGAGTGGACCTGGTTCGCCGCCCAGGCCTGCTACCGCCTCGGCCAGATCGACCGGAGCCTCGAGCTCGGCGCCCGGGCCATCGCCGGCCTCGACCGTCCGGTCCCGGCCGGCGGCAAGGCCGCCGTCGTCACCGCCGCCGTCGTCGAGTCCGCCCGCCAGTTCCTCCACCGCGCGCTCCCCCGGCTCCTCCCGCCGCCCGCCCCGCCCGAGGACCGGCACGCCCTCCGACTGGCCGTCGAGGCCCTCGCGATGATGGCCGAGGTCTATTACGTCGCGGCCGACACCCCCCGCTCGAGCTACGTCGCCCTCCGCGCGCTCAACCTCGCCGAGCGCCTCGGGCCCTCCGGAGAGCTGGCCGGGTGCTACGGCACCATGTGCGTGATCGCCGGCATCTCCGGGATGCACCGGCTGGCCGAGCGCTACGCCGCGCTCTCCCGCCGGACCTCGGCCTTGCTCGAGGATCCCTACTGGCGCGCCCTCTCCCTCCAGCAGGTCTGCCACTACCGGTCCGGCGTCGGTCCCTATGGCGCGTTCTCCGAGCTCTACGCCACGGCCGTCGACGAGTACCGCCGGCTCGGCCATCGGCCGCGCCTGCGCGACACCGCCGGGATGGCGGGCATCGCCGCCCACCAGTTCGGCCGGCCCCTGGTCGCCGAGCGCCGCTTCCACGAGCTGCTGGCCGCGGTCGAGCCCCAGGAGGCGACGCTCGGCGCCGCCTGGGCCGAGCTCTGGCTCGGGATGATCGAGCTCCGCCGGGGCCGCCCCGCCGAGGCCCTGGCCCGGCTGCGGACGGCCGACGAGCTCCGCGACCGGGAGGCGGTCGACGTCATCTCGGTCAACGTCCACGCGATCGCCGCCCTCGCCCGCTGGCGCACCGGCGACGATGCCGGGGCGGCCAGGGAGGACGAGGCCGCCCGGTCGCTGATCGCCAAGCTCGGCCGCCGCCCGGCCGCCCACTTCCTCCTCGACGGCTACTCCGCCCTCGCCGAGCTCGCCCTCGCCGGCTGGGACGAGGCCCCCACGCCGTGGCAGCGCCTCCGCGCCCGCCGGCGGACCCGCGATGCCCGCCGCAACCTCCGGGCCTTCGCCCGGGTGTTCCCCACCGGAGAGCCCGCCCGGTGGCTCTACGAGGGCGACCGGGCCTGGCGACTCCGACGGCCCGACCCCGCCATCCGGGCTTGGGAGAAAGCCCTCGGCGCGGCCTCCCGGCTCGACATGCGCCACGAGCTCGCCCTCGCCCACCTCGCCCTCGGCGACCACCTCCCCGACGGATCCGAGCGCGACCGCCAGCGGATGTTCGGCGCCCAGCTCCTCGCCGAGCTCGGCGCCCCCCCGACCACCCGGGCGGTCAGCCCCCGCAGCGGCACCTCGGCCGCGCCCGTGGGCTCCGCGTCTGCTGGCGGCCCCCGCGCCGGCTCGGTCGCTCGCCCACGCCCGCCGCAGGCGGTCGGTCCCGTCCGCGCCGCGGCCGCGCGGCACGACCCGGACGCGGCGGCGCGCTCCGGCCACGCCGCCGCCGCCGCTGAACCGATCCCCTGGGCGAGCCCCGGGCCGGTGCCCGCCCCCCCGGGTGGCACCCTCCCCGACCGGGAGCTCCCCGAGCTCCTCGAGCTCGTCGCCTGGAGCCGGGCCAACCGGTCACGCGCGGGCTACTTCGCCGCCCTCTACACCCACGTCAGCCGGGCCCTCGAGCTGGCCCTCGACCGCGGCGAGTTCGAGCACCCCGAAGCCCTCCGCCGGCTCAACGACGCGTTCTTCGATCGCTACCTCACCGCGTTTCGCGCCCATCGGGACGGCCAACCGACGACCGCGGCCTGGGGCATCGCCTTCGAATCGGCCCACCGCCGCCGCCTCTGCGTCCTCCAGCACCTCATGCTCGGGATGAACGCCCACATCAACCTCGACCTCGCGATCGCCGTCGCCGAGACCATTCCCCCCGCCGAGCTCGCCGACTTCCGCCCGGACTTCGACCACATGAACGGCCTCCTCTCGTCCCTGGTCACCGCCATCTCCAACGACCTCGCCCTCGCCTGGCCGCTCCTCGCCTGGATCAACCGCCTCTTCCGCGACGAGGACGACGTCATAATCGACTTCAGCATGCGCCTCGCCCGCGACCAGGCGTGGACCGGGGCCCTCCGCCTCTCGACGCTCGCCGGCGCCGACCGGGCCCGCGCCATCCACGAGCTCGACGCCGACGCCGCCGTCCTCGCCGGGGTCGTGGCCAACCCGATCTGGCCGGCCAACCTCATCGCGCTCGCCGTCCGCGTCGGCGAGCGCGGATCGGTGGTCGAGATCACCGACGACCTCCTCCGGATGTGACCATTCCCGTCTCGGCGCCGGAGCCCCCATCGTCAGCGTCGCCCGCCGCGCCCCAGACCCAGGCTCCTCCGGCCCGACGCAGGGTCGCCATCCTCGGCGGCGGCCAGGCCGCCCTCACCGTCGCCCTCCAGCTCACCGACCCCCGCAACCCCGCGGCCGCCCACACCGACGTCACGATCTACCAGCTGGGTTGGCGGCTCGGCGGCAAGGGGGCGACCGGTCGCCCGGCCGATCCCCCCCGGATCCTCGAGCACGGGCTCCACAACTGGTTCGGCTTCTACGACAACAGCTTCGCCCAGATCCGGACGGTCTACGACGAGCTCGCCCGCCCGCCCGGATCCCCGCTCGCGACCTTCGAGGAGGCGTTCGAGCCCGCCCACCAAGCCGTCTTCGTCGAGTGGATCGCAGGCCGCCCGCTCCTCTGGGAGGTCACCAACCCCGACAACGACGCCACCCCCGGCGAGGGCGGACTCTGGCTCGACCCGCTCGAGTACGTCGCCATGGCCATCGACGCGCTCGCCCGGGCCCTCCGCGGCTCGCCCCTCGCCGAGCACGGGCACGAGGACGACCACGTCCTCGCCCGCGTCCATGCCCTCCTCCGGCGGACCGGCGCCGCCTCCGCCGAGACGGCGCACGACCTCCTGGTGCAAGCGGCCGCGCTCGCCCGCCACCGGGGCGGGCACCCCCTGGCCGCCCACTTCGACGACCTCGCCGCCCAACTGCCCGACGAGGCCGCTCCACCCACCGGGCTCCGCGCCATCGCCGACGACGCGCTCCGGCCCCTGTGCTGGCTCCTCTGGCTGTTCGTGTCCGTCCTCTGGCGCGCCGTCCGCGACGGCATCGCCACCCCCGCCCGGACGCCCGAGCGGCGCCTCTGGATCGAGGCGAACCTCGCCTACGCCTGCATCACCGGGGCGATCCGCGACGGCGTCCTCGCCGACGGGTTCGACGTCCTCAACGACCTCGACCTCCGCGCCTGGCTCGGCGCCCACGCCTTCGCCGACGGCGGCCTCCTGCTCGCGTCACCCGCCGTCGAGGCGGTCTACAGCGGCTCGTTCGCCTACCCGGCCGGCGATACCCGCGGCGGCCTCGACTTCGCCCCGGCCGAGAACCTCGAGGCCGGGACCGCTCTCCGCGGGATCGTCCGGTCGCTCTTCACCTACAAGGGGTCGTTCGCCTACCGCTTCGCCGCCGGAACCGCCGACACGTGCTACGCCCCGGTCTACGAGGTCCTCCGCGCCCGCGGGGTCGACGTCCGCTTCTTCTCCCGGGTCGACCGCCTCGAGCTCGCCGACGGCCGGATCGCCCGCATCCACGTCGCCCAGCAGGCCCAGACGACCGGCGGCGCCCCGTACGCCCCGCTCGTCGACGTCGCCGGCCTCCCCTGCTGGCCGCTCGAGCCCGACTGGGACCAGCTCGTCGACGGGGACGCGTTCCGGGCTGACCGGGCCAACTTCGAGTGGCCCTCGGATGCCGTCCGCCGGCGCGAGCGCCCGAGCGTGCTCCAGGCCGGCCGCGACTACGACGACGTCGTGCTCGGCATCTCGACCGCCGCCCTCCCGTCGATCTGCGCCGAGCTGATCGCCGCCCTCCCGGCCTGGGCCACCGCCATCGAGAAGGTCAAGACCGTCCGGACCCAGGCGCTCCAGATCTGGCTGACCCGGTCCGCCGCCGAGCTCGGCTTCCCGATCGCGGGCCGGCCGATCACCGGCTGGCGCTACGACGACGAGAGCCCGCTCAACGTCTGGGGCGGCTTCGACGAGCTGATCCCCTTCGAGCACTGGCCCCCCGGCGCGACCCCGCTCAGCCTCGGGTACTTCTGCGCCACGCTCCCCGACGCCCCCGAGTTCTCCGACCAGGCCGCCGCCGACGCGCATGTCCGCCAGAACGCCCTCGACCTCCTCCGCCGCGGCCTCCCGATCCTCCTCCCGGGCGTCCTCGACCCGGCGGGGGAGTTCCGCTGGGAGCTCCTCGTCGACCCCCGCTCCCCCGCCCCGACCGGGCCCGCCCGGCTCGACGCCCAGTGGATCCGGGCCAACGTCACCCCCACCGAGCGCTACGTCCTCTCGGTCGTCGGCAGCTCCCGCCACCGGCTCCCGGCCCACGACCCGGCCGGCCCCCAGAACCTCTACGTCACCGGCGACTGGACCCAGTCGACGCTCAACGCCGGCTGCATGGAGGCGGCGACCATCTCCGGGATGCTCTGCGCCCACGCGCTCTCCGGCTACCCGGCGCGCTCGGCCATCGTCGGGGTCGACTTCTGACCCCGGTCGGGCTCAGTCGTCCCCGACGACGCCCTTCCCGCGGAGCTCCGCCTCGGCCTCCGGGGTCTTCCCCAGGCCGTCCAGCCCCATCGTCCGGAGCACTCCCGGCGTCTTGGTGAACTGGATCTCGTCGTACTGGACGACCTGGATCCGGTTACCCCACGGGTCGCGGAAGTCGAGTCCGCCCCCGATGATCTCGACCCCCGCCTCCTCGAGCGACCGCCGGAGCGCCGCCCGATCGTCGACGACCAGGCCGAAGTGGCGCGCTTCGTCGGCCGGCTGGGTCCGCCCGGCCGACAGGGCGATGAACTGATCCCCGGCGTCGAGGAAGGCCATCCGCGACCCGATCCGCCCCCGCAGCTCGAAGTCGAGCAGGCGACCGTAGAACTCGAGGGCCGCGTCGATGTCCCCGACCTCGAGCGCGATGTGGTTGATCCCGACCAGCTGAGCCCGTCCCATCTCCGACCTCCGATCCGCTCCGGTTCCGACCAGGCTAACCCCGCCCGGGCCGCCGAATCAGGAGTGGTATAACGCCCTGCACCCGACCGAGGCAGTCATGAAGGTCTACCGACCGGCGCCCGAGACGGGCGCCCACACGATCCGGCAGTACGGCGAGCTCGCCGATCGCGGCGAGGATCCCGGCGTCGCGGCCCGCGCCTGGACCGACGCCGGGTTCGACGACGAGGAGACCGCGAAGTGGCTCCAAGCCCGCTGCTTCGACCCCGTCGCCGCCCGCGCCCTCGCCGACCTCGACGTCAAGCCCGGGCAGACCTCCAAGCGGACCCGCGACGGGACCGGCGACTACATCGACACGATCGGCTACAAGGTCGCCACCGGCGACCTCACCCCCCGCCAGGCCGCCGCCCGCTGCCTCTCGAGCCGCTGAGTCACCCCGTCCGGACCCCCGACCACCGGCGATAGGGCCACCCCCGGCGCCGCCCGGCACTAGGATCAAGCGGTGCTGGAGGGGGTAGGCGTGCTGCTGATCGAGGACGACGACGGCGACGCCCTGCTCGTCGCGGACCTGCTCGAGGACGGCGCGTCCGAGGTCGGACTCACTCGCGCTCGCAGCCTCCACCAGGCGCTCGCCGAGCTGACCGGCGAGGTCGACTGCATCCTGCTCGATCTCGGCCTCCCCGACGCCTTCGGCCTCGAGGGCCTCGGCCGCCTCCGCGCCGCCGCCCCCGACCTCGCCGTGGTCGTCCTCACCGGGCTCGACGACGAGGCCGCCGGCGCCGCGGCGGTCGACGCCGGCGCCCAGGACTACCTCGTCAAGGGCAAGATCGACGGCGGCCTCCTCGCCCGGGCGATCCGCTACGCCATCGGCCGCCGCCAGGCCGAGGACGCCCAGCATCAGCTCCGGATCGCCGAGATCCGGGCCGACGAGAACGCTCGCCTCGAGCGCGGGCTGATGGCCCGCCCGATCGTCCTCGACCCGTCGATCTGGATGGCCTCCCGCTACCGGGCCGGACGCCATCGCGCCCTCCTCGGCGGTGACTTCTTCGACGTCGTCCAGACCCCCGACGGGGTTCTCCACGCCATGGTCGGAGACGTCTGCGGCCACGGCCCCGACGAGGCCGCCCTCGGGGCGAGCCTCCGCATCGCCTGGCGGGCGCTGATCCTCTCGGGCGCCGCCACCGACGCCGTGCTCGACACCCTCCAGGTCGTGCTCGAGCACGAGCGCCAGGTTCCCGGCACGTTCGCCACCCTCTGCACCCTCGAGGTCGACCCGACCCGCCGGTCGGTCCGCGTCCGCCGCGCCGGTCACCCGCCCCCCGTCCTGATCGACGGGACATCCGTCATCCCCTGGCCCGCCGACTCGGGCGGCCCTCCGATCGCCGCCTTCGACTACACGGGCTGGCCGGCGGCCCGGTACGAGCTCCCGCCATCCTGGTCGATCCTCCTCTACACCGACGGCCTGATCGAGGGCCGCGTCGATGCCGGGCCCGACCGGCTCGGCGAGGACGGCCTCCACCGCCTGATCGTCGATCACCTCGACCGCTTGCCCGACTGGCGCGCCGACCCCGACGGCCTCCTGCGCCAGCTCATCGAACGCGCGACCGATCTCAACGGCGACGAGCTCAGCGACGACGTCGCCATGGTGCTCGTCGGCACCGAGGACGACCGTTCCGGGCCCAATGGCGGGCGCTGATCCCGCTCGCCCGCACCCCGCGGACCCGGATCCGGTTGGGG
>JAXDHK010000257.1:0-6421 GCA_034664545.1 Solirubrobacteraceae bacterium | reverse complement strand
TCGGCTTCATCCCCAAGGACTGGCCGGCCAACGAGATCGCCCGGGCCGTCCAGATGGTCGGGCTGGGGATGGACGTGTTCCCACCGGCCACCGACGGCAACGCCACGCCCCTCTCGGCCCGCGAGCGTGAGGTCCTCGACCTGGTCGCCGGGGGGTCGACCAACCGGGAGATCGCCGCCGCCCTCCACCTCTCGCCGCACACGATCAAGGAGCACACCAGCGCCCTCTACCGAAAGCTCAAGGTTCGAAACCGGGCGGAGGCGGTCCAGCGGGCCCAGCGGATGGGCCTCCTCGGCTGAGCCCCCGCGGCGGGTCGGCAGGGCCGCGCGGGCGCGCGGGTGCGCGGCCCGGTGGCGGTCTGGCCCGTCCCGCCGGTGGTCAGCGCAGCCGGTAGTCGATGGCGCCCTGGTCGTCGGTCACGGTGACCGCGACCGGCCGGGTGGCGCCCTTCGGGTCGGTCGCCGTGCAGGTCAGGCGCGTGCCCTTGTGGGCTCGGACGAGGTCCGGGCAGCGGACGCGGACGGTGAACTTCAGCCGGCGGCTCAAGCCGGCGGCGATGGCCTCGGCGGCGGCGCCGGTGTGGAGCAGGTCGGGCGCGCTGATGTGGACCTTGCCCTTGCCGTCGGTCTGGGTGACGAGCACCGGTGCCGTCGTAGCGTCGGCGCCGGTCGCGGTGCAGGTGAAGCTCGCCCCCTGCCTGAGCCGGACGTGGGGCGGGCAGCTCACCGACCTGACCTGGGCGCCGGTGTCGTGCGTCAGGAGGGTGCGCACGGCGGTCTCCGCCGCGGCCGTGTCGATCGTCCCCTGGTCGCAGCCCGAGCCGATGCAGGCGCTCGCGTGGCAGCCCGCGAGGAGCACGCACGCGGCGGGCGCCGCGGCCAGCCACGCCTGTCGGGTGGCGCGCATCGGGTGATCGTCGCCAGCCTCGACCGGCAAGTCAAGCGGGCGTGGCTCAGGTGAAGATCGCCTGGTAGCGCGAGCCGGCGGCGTCGGGCTGAAGCGGCACGATGAAGAGGTCGAAGGCGCCGAGGCGGGGGTGTTCGAGGGAATGGATGCGCTGGGGCAGGATCGGGCCGGCCGGGCCGCGGAAGACGATCGAGAACGGGACGCGCCCGCTGGTCGCGTCCGCGGCGCCGATCGACTCGACCTCGACGAGGCGCAGCTCGAGCGGCGGACCGGCTTCGAGGCGGACGACGAACGCGTCGTCGGCCAGGGGGGCGAAGGTCTCGATCGAGAACGTCTCGAGCATCGCCTCGACTCTAGCCGACGTCGGCGAGCCCGACGCTCGAACGATTTTGGCGCGATCCGTGAACCGGGTTGCCGTCGCCGATCGGAGTTGTATAGTCGATTGTCGTGGGGCTCAGTCGGGATGGTGGGCGGCGGGCCGGTAGGGCGATTTGAAGGGTTGCAAGCGGTCCTGATGGGTACGATGACTTTCGGAAATGCTCCCAGCCGACTCGGTCGGCTGCTGAGCCTGGTGATTCTCGCCTGTGCCGTATGGCTTCTCGCCCCGGCGAGCGCGTTCGCCGGAGCCGACCCGACGACGACGACGGTCACGTGTCCGAGCGCGACCGTCGGGGTCGCCGACGCGTGCAGCGTGACGGTCACCGCACCCGACGGGATCACCCCGACGGGGTCGGTCGCCCTGGCCCGCAACTCGAACGGCTTCTTCACGCCGTCGGCGACCTGCACTCTCACCGCCGGAACCTGCAGCTTCACCTACACGCCGACGGCCTTCGGCTCGGGCACCCACACGGTCTATGCGAACTACACCGGCGACGCGGCACACGCGCCGAGCTACGGCTTCGTACGGTTCGCGGTCGCGTTCACGACCGGACGCACGACGACGACCACGCTGTCGTGCAGCCCCAACCCGGACCTGCTGCTCAGCAAGACGACGTGCACGGCGACGGTCACCGACGTCGCCGCGGACCCGGCGAACCAGAGCGCGCCCACCGGCACCGTGAGCTTCGGGCGCAACTCGCTCGACGCGAGCTTCGACGCGTCCAGTTGCACGCTCGCCGCGACGGGTCCGACGACGGCGGCGTGCAGCGTCGGCTACACGCCGAGCGGGGTGGACACCGGTATGCACAAGATCTATGCCAACTACCTGGGCGACGCGGCGCACGCGGTCAGCCACAACTCGACGGTCGTCACCGTCCAGGACGTCCCCCCGGTGGCGAGCGCCGTCTCCTTCTCGGGGGCGGTCGGCAACACCGTCTTCGGGGTCGGAACCAGCCCGGCGAAGCCGTCCACGACGGCCTCGGGCAGCGTGCTGTCGAACTCCTCCGACCAGGACGGCGACCCGCTCACGGCGGTCGCGGCGACGACCACCACGACCAATGGCGGGACCGTCGTGCTGGCCGCCGACGGTACGTTCACCTACACGCCGCCGGCCGGCTTCGCCGGCGACGATACGTTCGCGTTCAACGTCTCGGACGGAGCACTCACCTCGACGACCCCGGGCACGGCGACGATCCACGTCGTCAATCGCGTCTGGTACGTCAGGAACAACGCCGCGGGCGCCAATGACGGACGCTCGATCTCGCCGTTCCACACGCTGGGGCAGGCACAGACGGCGTCCAGCGCGGGCGACTACATCTACGTGTTCAAGGGCGATGGCACGTCGACCGGCCAGAGCTCGGGGATCACGCTCAAGGCGAACCAGCACCTGATCGGCGAGACGCAGGATCTCGTGGTGGCCGGGGTCACCCTGTTCACCGGCAACACGGCCAACCGGCCGCTGATCACGGCGTCGAGTGGGAACGTCGTGACGCTGGCCGGCGGCACGACGGTCGCCGGGCTGGCGGCCAACCCGAGCGGGACGGCCAACGGCATCGCCGGGGGCGCCGCGGGCGCGACGATCAACGACGTGACGATCGCCGACAGCGGGAGCGGCGAGGGGGTCACGCTGACCAACGAGACCGGAACCGTCGCGATCACCAACACCGTCGTGACGGGCGGCGGGGACGACGCCGTCGTCATCACCAACTCTGCCGGGACGCTCAACCTGACGATGACCGGCGACACGCTCGCCGAGCCGGACACCGTGAGCGGCAACGACGCCCTCAACATCACGACGACCGGGTCGGCGACGGTCAACCCGACGATCAGCATGACCAAGTTCACCGCGGCCCGGGGCGACCTCTTCCAGCTCAACGTCGGCGACACCTCGTCCTCGACCCTGTCCTTCACGAACAACACCCTGACCAACAGCAACACCAACATCGTCAGCGGCGGCGGCGGGGTCACGATCACCGCCGGCGGCGGCAGTGCCCCGGCGGCGACGCTCCACTTCGATATCGAGAACAACACGTTCCGCGACTCGCTCGGCAACGCGATCGGGATCGGCAACGCCACCGGGAACAACACGATCAGCGGAAAGTTCTCCAACAACACGGTCGGCGTGGCTGGCGTGACCGACTCGGGCTCGGCCCAGGGCGGCGACCTGTCGGTGGTCGGCATCGACGGCGGCTCGCTCGCCGTGACCGCCGAGAACAACAACTTCTACCAGTACAACAACGCCTTCGGGGTCAACTTCGCCGTCGGCGGGACCCAGTCGCTCGACGTCAAGTTCGACAACAACACGGTCGCCAGCCCGAGCGGTGTCAACCGGGCGACGGGCCTGCTCGTGAACGCCGGCACGAGCACCGGGTCGACGGACGCCGTCTGCTTCGACGGCTTCGCCAACCACCTCACGGGGAGCGGCGCCGCCGGCAACCACGATGTCCTCTACCGCCAGCGCAACTCGGCGACCGTGCGCCTGCCCGGGTACGGCGGGTCGGCCACCACCCCGAGCGACGTCGAGTCCTTCGTGCAGACGCAGAACCCGCCGAGCCCGGACGTGCTGGTCACGATCAACAGCACGGGCTTCACCGGTGGTCCGACTTGCGCCACGCCCTGACGGCCCGCTAGCCTAAGACGCCTCATGTCCGAGCCCTTCCTGTCCGAGATCCGAGTCTTCAGCTTCAACTTCGCCCCCAAGGGCTGGGCGATGTGCAACGGCCAGTTGCTGCAGATCAACCAGAACCAGGCGCTGTTCTCGCTGCTCGGGACCACCTACGGCGGCGACGGCCGGACCACCTTCGCGCTGCCGAACCTCGAGGCCGCGGCGCCGATGCACACGGGCAACGGCCACTCGCTGGGCCAGAAGGCCGGCGAGGTCAGCCATACGTTGTTGCTGGCCGAGCTCCCGGCGCACACGCACCTGGTGACGGGGTCGGGGGCGAACGGGAGCACGCCTGGCCCGGGCGTCCCCGCGGCGGTCAACAACGTCTATGGCCCGCCCGGGAGCCTCGGCGGCCTGCTCCCGGCGAGCCTGAGCCCGGCGGGCGGCGGCCAGGCGCACTCCAACCTGATGCCCTTCCTGACGCTCAACTTCTGTATTGCCCTCCAAGGCATCTTCCCATCGAGGAACTGACATGGGCACCTCCTTCATCGGCGAGATCCGCCTCTTCGCCGGTAACTTCGCCCCCCAGGGCTGGGCGTTCTGCGACGGTTCGCTCATGGCCATCGCCGACAACGACGCGCTGTTCAACCTCATCGGCACGACCTACGGCGGCGACGGGACGAACACGTTCGGGCTGCCCGACCTCCGCGGCCGCGTCCCCGTCCACCAGGGGACGGGGGCCGGTACGTCGGTCACGATCGGCGAGAACGGCGGCACCGAGAGCGTGACCCTGACCACGCAGCAGATGCCGACCCACCAGCATGCGTTCCAGGCCAGCAACGCCGTCGGCGGCGCGTCCAGTCCGGCGAGCAACGTCTTCGCCCAGGGCCCACCCGGAGGCGTCCAGGTCTATACGCAGGACAACTCCGTCCTCCCGAGCGGGACGCCGGTATCGGCGGACGGCGGCGGCCAGCCCCACGAGAACCGCCAGCCGCTGC
This sequence comes from Solirubrobacteraceae bacterium, assembly GCA_034664545.1. Classification (GTDB taxonomy): domain Bacteria; phylum Actinomycetota; class Thermoleophilia; order Solirubrobacterales; family Solirubrobacteraceae; genus Palsa-513. The sequence continues at coordinate 1,534 of JAXDHK010000257.1, read as the reverse complement.
TGGCCGTGAGCTTCATCATCTCCCTCTTCGGCATCTACCCGAGCCAGAACTAGCGATGGCCGACCCGTTCGTCGCCGAGATCCGGATCTTCCCCTTCAACTTCGCCCCGACGGGCTGGGCGACCTGCGACGGCCAGCTTCTGCCGATCAGCCAGAACACGGCGCTCTTCTCGCTGCTCGGCACCAGCTACGGAGGCGACGGCAGGAGCACCTTCGGCCTGCCCGACCTGCAGGGGAGGGTCCCGGTCAGCCAGGGCCAGGGCCCGGGTCTCAGCTCCTACGCCGTGGGGGAGGCACTTGGGAGCGACACGGTCACGCTGCTGGATGGCGAGATGCCTGCCCACAGCCACGTGCTGAGCGCCGAGGATCCCTCCATCCAGGGGGCAGACCAGAGCGCGCCGAGCTCGACCAGCGTCCTGGCCGCCTCCACCGGTGGGTTCGCCTACCAGCCGAACGCCTCGACCCAACCGGTGCAGATGAACCCGGCCGCGGTGGCGACGCTCGGCGGCAGCCAGCCGCACAACAGCCTCCAGCCCTACCTGACGCTGACCTTCTGCATCGCCCTCCAGGGCGTCTACCCGCCCCGCTCGTAGGCCCGGGCCGGTTTGATCGCCCGGCGGGTGACGCTGCGGGCACTCGGCCACGACGACGAGCCGTTCCTGATCGGCCTGTACGCGAGCACGCGTCCGGCGGAGCTGGCGGCGCTCGCGGCGACCCCCGACGTGGCCGCGGCGTTCGCCCGGTCCCAGGCGACCCTCCAGCAGCGCGCCTACGTCGAGGCCTATCCGGGCGCGTCGTTCGACCTCGTGATCGTCGACGGCCGCCCGGCCGGCCGCCTCTATGTCGATCGGGCCGCCGGGGAGATCCGCCTGATCGAGATCGCCCTGCTCCCGGCGTTTCGGGGCGTGGGAATCGGCACGCACCTGGTCGGCGAGCTCGTCGCCGAGGCGTCGACGCGAGGGGTCCCGGTGGTGCTCCACGTCGACGTGGCCAACCCGGCCCAGCGGTTGTACCGCCGGCTCGGCTTCGTCGCCGCCGCCCCCGGCGAGGTGCACATCCCCATGCGCTGGGATCCGCTCGCCGCCTAGGCTCGCGTCGCCTCTGGTCCGCCTGGTCAGGACCGGAGATCTCCAGCCGGCGCAGATGGCCGGCAACGAGAGGTGCCTCTCGCTCGTCTTCCCGGCGTCGAGCCGGGCTGGCGGCGGGGCAGACGATCTACCGCTTCCGGAACACCAGGCTCGGCACGCTCTCCCCGTTCGCGGTGCCGGGCGCCGACGGCACCTACGAGGTCGTGGTCAACGACCCGTTCTCAGCTCCCGGCGACCGAGCTCGGTGATCGCCGCGCGGGCGCGGTCGATCAGCTCGTCGCTGGTCTCGTCCGGCTCGGGGAAGATCGGACGCCCGAACGTCACCGTGGCCCGGCCCCGCTGGGTCAGCCCCCGACCCTTGGGCATGATCAGCGCCGTCCCCGCCACGTGGACCGGCACCAGCGGCGCCCCCGTCGCCAGGCAGAGCCGGGCCACCCCGGCCCGGAA
>JAXDHK010000256.1:0-4423 GCA_034664545.1 Solirubrobacteraceae bacterium | reverse complement strand
CCCGGCCCCGGAGCCGCCGCCCCCGCCCATGGCCGCGCCCGCCCCGGCCCCGGAGCCTCCGCCGCCGCCGCCCGCGCCCGCGCCGGCGCCCGCTCCCGGGCCCTCCCTGGCCCCGGGGCCGCCGTCCCCGGCCGACCAGCTGGGGCTCTTCTGATGGCCGCCGGACGGCCCCTTCTGTCCACGGAGACGGCGGACGCGGCGGCGACGGCCGAGCTCGGCGGGCGGCTGGCCGGAGACCTGCGGCCCGGAGACGTCGTCCTCGTGGAGGGCGAGCTCGGAGCGGGGAAGACGACGCTCGTGCGGGGGGCGCTCCGGGCGCTCGGGGTGGAGGGCCCGGTCACGAGCCCGACCTTCGGCCTGGCCAACCGGTACCGGGCGGCCGGGGGGCTGATCGTCTCCCACCTCGACCTCTACCGGCTGACCGGCCTCGACGGGGAGGATCCGGACCTGCTGGGCGACTACCTGGGCCCGGACCGCCTGGCCTTCGTCGAGTGGGCGGGGGACGAGGGCGAGAGCCTCGGAGCGGTGCGGATGCGGGTCAGCCTCCGCCACGCCGGGGGCGACCGCCGGACGATCGAGGTGTCGGAGTGATCGTGCTCGCCCTCGACACGGCGACCTCGGCGACGGTGGTCGGGCTGCGCGCGGCCGGCGGGACGATCCGGGAGGCGCGCGACGACGTCGAGCCGGGAACGCGCCCGCGGCACACCCAGCGCCTGCTCCCCCTCGCGGCGGGCCTCCTCGCCGAGGCGGGGCTCCGGTTCGAGGACCTCGACCTGATCGCGGTCGGGATCGGCCCGGGGACGTTCACGGGCCTGCGGATCGGCATCGCCACGGCGCGGGGCCTGGCCCAGGCGACGGGGGCGCCGGTGGTCGGGCTGTGCACCCTGCGCGTCCTGGCCACCGCCGCCGACGCCGCCCAGACCTCCACCACCCACCGTCCCCCGACCCCGGTCCTCGCCCTGATCGACGCCGGCCGGGGAGAGGCGTTCGTGGGCGGGTACGAGCGGGGACGCGAGGTCGTGGCCCCGGCGCCGGTCGGCCCGGACGGGCTGGCCGCCGTGGCCGAAGGCCGGGGGTGGCTGGGGGTGGGGAGCGGGGCGCTACGATTCCGGGGGCAACTCGAAGACGCAAATGTGGCCGTTGCGCCGGACGAGTCGCCGTTGCACCGGGTGAGCGCTGTGACGATGCTCGGGCTCGCGCTCGACGACGACGTGGACGCTCGCGCCCCGGTCACGCCCCTGTACCTGCGGCTGCCGGACGCCGAGCTGGCGCTTCGGAGCACAAGACCATGACCGACGTCGAGATCCGCCCCTTCGTCTACGCCGATCTGCCCCAGGTGATCGGGATCGAGCGCCGGGCGTTCCCGACGCCGTGGTCGCTGGCCATGTTCGTGCTCGAGCTCTCGAAGCCGTCGGGGCTGTGCCTGGTGGCGACGAGGAGCCAGCGGATCGTGGGCTACACGGTGTGCTCTCGGTACGACACGGTCTGGCACGTGATGAACGTCGCGGTCGACCCGGACCTCCGCCGCCAGGGGATCGGCCGGGCGCTGCTGACCGAGCTCTACGACCGGGTCGGGGACCCGGAGGCGCAGTTCACCCTCGAGGTGCGCCGGTCGAACCGGGCGGCGATCGAGCTCTACGAGAGCGACGGGTTCCGGACGGCCGGGCTGCGGCGGCGGTACTACCAGGACAACGGGGAGGACGCCCTGATCATGTGGCGGACCCCGGCGACCCTGGGCGGGGGGCTCGAGGACGTCCCGGCGGCCGACCCGGTCGCCCACCACCGACCGTGATCCTGGGCCTGGAGACGAGCTGCGACGACACGTGCGCGGCGGTGATCACGCCGGACGGGCGGATCCTGGCCAACGTGATCTCCTCCCAGGGCATCCACGACCGCTACGGGGGGGTGGTGCCGGAGGTGGCCGCCCGCCATCACCTAGAGCTGATGGACGCGGTGACGGCCGCTGCCCTCGACCGGGCCGGGGCCGGCCTCGACGACATCTCCCTGGTGGCGGCGACGCAGGGCCCGGGGCTGATCGGGGCGCTCCTGGTCGGTCTGGCGGCGGGGAAGGCCATCGCCGCGGGCCGGGGGCTGCCCTTCGCGGGGGTCGACCACCTCCACGGGCACGTGGCCGCGGCCTTCCTCGAGCCCGAGCCCCTCGAGCCGCCGTTCGTTTCGCTGATCGCCTCGGGGGGGCACACCCTCCTGCTGCGGGTGGAGAGCCGGACGGGCGAGCCGGAGGTGCTGGCCCGGACCCTCGACGATGCGGCGGGCGAGGCGTTCGACAAGGGGGCGCGAATGCTCGGCCTGGGCTATCCGGGCGGGGCGGCCCTCGAGCGCCTGGCGCGGGGGGGCGACCCGAAGGCGTTCGCCTTCCCGAGCGGGCGGACCGCCGACTTCTCCTTCGCCGGCCTGAAGACCGCCCTGCTCTACAAGCTGCGTGACCTCGCGGCCGACGATCTTCCGGGCGACGCCGACGCAGCGGCGGCGCGGGACCATGCCCGCCGCGCCAACGGCCGGGCGGCTCGGGACGAGGCGGGCGCCGACCGGGCTCCGGGGCTGGGGGATCAGCTGCGGGCCGACCTGGCGGCGTCCTTCCAGGAGGCGATCGTGCGGGCGATCGTCGGGAGGGTGGAGGTGGCGCTCGAGCAGACCGGCCTCGAGCGCCTGGCCGTGGGCGGGGGGGTGGCGGCAAACGGCCCCCTGCGCGAGCGCCTGGCCGGGCTCGGGGTGCGGGTGTCGCTGCCGCCGGGGGAGCTGTGTACCGACAACGCGGCGATGATCGCCAGCGCCGGGCGCTACGTCCGGGCGCTCCCCTACCCGGATTACCTGGGGGTCGAGGCGTACGCGACCGGGGAGGGGCCGCTCCGATGACCCCGACCCGCCCGGGTGGGTCCGGTCCCCCGGTGGTCGAGCTCTACGGGCACGCCGAGTGCTGCCTGTGCCGGACGGCGATGGAGGTGCTCGGGCGCCTGCGGGGGGAGCTCGGGTTCGAGCTCGTCGAGCACGACATCACCGCCGACGACGCCCTCCACCGGGCCTACTTCGAACGGGTGCCGGTCGTCGCCGTCGACGGGGAGGAGCTGTTCGAGTTCGTCGTCGACGAGGCGGTCCTCCGCCGGGTGCTCGGGGCATGACCGATCCGGACATCGCCTTCGCCTCGCTCGACCGCAGCGGCGGGGAAGGGCGCTTCCAGACCCTGCGCCGGACGCTCGGGGTCGAGTCGTTCGGCATGAACCTGATCGTCCTCGAGCCCGGGCAGCGGGGGCGGATCCACGCCCACGAGCGCCAGGAGGAGGTCTTCGTCGTGCTCGAGGGCGAGCTGACGCTGGCCGTCGAGTCCGTCCCGCACGTGCTCGGGCCCGACCGGGTGGTCCGGGTCGGGCCGTCGGTGCGCCGCCAGCTCGTCAACGCCGGCCGGGAGCGCCTCGTCCTCCTGGCGCTGGGCGGGGCGGGCGAGCACGTCGGGCGGGACGGCCTGGCCTGGGCGTCGTGGGAGGAGGCCGGGCCGGGCCGGCCGCCGGCCGAGGTTCCGCTGCCCGCCGACCTGCCTTCCTAGACGCAGAGCTTCCGCCCGGGATCAGGACGTCGCGGCGATACCGACCAGGCCCCGGGCGGCGCGCGCGAGCCGGGTGTCGGTGGTCAGGAGCTCGGCACCGAGTACGTCGGCGAGGGCGACGTAACAGGCCTCGTAGGCGGAGCAGCGGTCGCGAAGCTCCCAGGCCCGGACGCGGAGCCCGGCGTGTCGATGGCGGACGAGCGCCAGCTGGCCAAGCTCCTCGACGGCCCGGCTGCCGGCGTCGAGCGCGAGCCATCCTCGGAGCGTCCACCTGCGGATCACCGAGAGCACCTCGGGGTCGATCAGTTCGGGGGCATGAACACCGCGACCGGACCCGAGCGCCTGAGCTACCCCGGAGGCACGCTCCGTGTTGAGGAGAAGGTCGACGGCCGCTGAGGCATCCAGAACGATCACGCCGGGTTCAGTCGGTCCCCCGTTCGCTCGCCAGCGCGGCAGCGGGCGACTCGGGAACCGCGGTCACCGGTCGGCTGGCCAGGCGATCGAGCATCTCGGCCATAGTCGGGCGCCGGGCGATCTCGACGAGCTCGGCCCGGACCAGCTCGGAGAGGGAGCGGCGCTCCTCGTCCGCGCGCTCGACGAGGCGCCGATGCACGTCGTCCGGGACATCACGCACTTGGATCGTCCTGGCCATGATCCGAGGATACACCCACTGTGGGTGCGGACTTGGCGAGTTCCGCCGGCCGGGAGACTCAGCCGCCGAGCACGCGGACGAGCACGTCGACCACGTGGCGCTTGCGTGCCCGGGCGAATTCGTCGCTCATGGCGTCGAGGCCCATGGCGGCGAGCATCGTGTCGTTGTGCTCGATCGGGAAGAAGCAGAGGGCGACGGTGGTGATGACGAGC
>JAXDHK010000255.1:0-7397 GCA_034664545.1 Solirubrobacteraceae bacterium | reverse complement strand
CGCCCGGGCGCACGAGCCGGCGCTCGGCGGCGCTCAGCTGCTCAAGCGGCGGCATCTCGACCGGATACCCGCCGCCCGACCCGCCAATCCCCCGCCGGTTTTTCGGCCTCCGGTCGGGGGTACCCGAGGGGAGATGGCCGCTGACCCGACCACGACCCCCGGCGCCCGAGTGGAGATGGCCGCCCAGCCGACCACGGCCCCCGGACCCCGGCCCGGGGCCGACTCCCGGGACGGGTCTCCGAGCCGGCCCGCCGGTCCGGCGGCCACGGCTCCGAGAAGGAAGGATCCGCAGGGCGACCGCGACGAGACGGAGCTCGAGCGCCTCGACCGGAACCTGACCGAGCTGCTCGGAGAGCTCCGGGTCGCCCTCCCCGGGGTCCAGGTGCTGTTCGCCTTCCTCCTCGTCGTCCCCTTCAACCAGGGCTACACCCGGATGACCCCGTTCGACAAGGACGTCTACTTCGCCACCCTCCTGCTCACCGCGCTCGCCGCGATCCTCCTGATCGGCCCGACCGTCCACCACCGGATCGAGTTCCGGATCGGCGACAAGGACCACATCGTCAGGTCGGCCAACCGCCTCGCCATCGCCGGCCTCGGGCTCCTCGCCCTGGCCATGACCGGGGCGGTCCTCCTCATCACCAACCTCCTCTTCGGCACGGCCCCCACCATCGTCACCACGGGTTGCGTCCTCGCCGCCTTCGCCGGGGTCTGGTACGGGCTGCCCCTCCGCCGGCGGGCCCGCGTCGAGTCGGACGCCGACCGATGACTCCGGGAGCCGAGGCTCCGCCCGACCGCCTGACCCGGACGCCGCTCCTGGCCGGGGCGCTCGAGTTCGCCCGGTGCGCCCACCACGGGCCCCGCCGGGACGGGGACACCGACATCGAACATCCGATCGCCGTCGCCCGGCTCCTCGACGGGGCCGGGTTCGACGAGGAGGTGGTCGCGGCCGCGCTCCTCCACGACGTGGTCGAGGACACCCGGACCGGGATCGACGAGATCCGCGCCCGGTTCGGCGAGCCGGTCGCCCGGCTGGTCGCGGCCATGACCGAGGACGAGGGGATCGACACCTACCAGGCCCGCAAGGCCGAGGCCCGGCGCCGGGTCCGGGAGGCCGGCCGGGGGGCGGCGGCGATCTATGCCGCCGACAAGCTCGCCACCGCCCGGAAGCTCGCCGCCGCCGACGCCCGGGTCCCGGCGCCCAAGCTCGCCCACTACCGCCGGACCCTCGAGGAGCTGGCCCAGGCCCGGCCGGACCTCCCGTTCCTCGGTTCTCTCCGCGAGGAGTTGAATCGACTCCAGCCGACCGGATAGGCTGGGCCTCGTGCGCGGAATCTTCCCCCTGATCTACGTGATCGTCGGCGTCATCATCGCCAGCCAGCACCACTACTTCACCCACCTTCACACCCTCGCCCAGGTGCTCTCGGCCGTCCTGGCCATCGTGCTCTGGCCGCTGATCCTCCTCGGGATCAACCTCCACATCCGCTCGACCTAGCCCGCGCCCGGATCACCCGGTCAGCCGGCGCTCGAGCGGGGTCCGAAAGCGCGGGGTCAGGCGGACCGGCCCGACCCAGGCCGCCAGGGCGGCCGCCTCGGCCTCGATCGCCTCGGTCGCCTCCCGGCCGACGTCCTCGAGCAGCTGGTGGACGACCTCCCCGTCCTTGCGCTGGGCCCACCCCCCGACGACCCGGCCATCCCACCAGACGGTCGGTCCGGCGTTGCCCGTCCGGTCGAACAGCATCGCCCGGTGGTCGCCGAGGAACCAGTCGCGCTCGAACCATCCCATCACCGTCGGGTCGAGGCCCGGGAGGAGGGCGGCCCAGGGCTCGGGCGCCGGGGTAGGTCCGTCGTCCCCGGGGGCGACCAGGCCGACCCCGCCCCCGTCGAGGTCGACCTCGACCGGCCCGAGCTCCCCGAGCGCCCGCTTGAGGCGCCCGGCGGTCCACCCGGTCCACCACTTGAGGTCGGCGAGCGTCCCCGGCCCGTAGGTCGTCAACCAGCGCCGGACGAGCTCGACCCCGGCCGGGCCCTCGTCGATCCCCGGGGGCGGGTCGGCCAGCCAGGACCCGACCGGGGTCCACCGGTTGAGGCTGCTCGTCCACGATCCGAGCGGCCGTCCCCTGACGATCAGGCCCTCGGCGGCGAGCAGGAAGAGGACCCGGGTCGCCACGCTCTGGCGCCCCTCGTAGCTCTTGCCCGCGGCCAGGACGATCTGCCGGCCGAGGGCCGGGACGTCGCGCCCGAGCTCGGCCGCCGTCGCCTCGCCCCGGACGCCGAGGGCCCCGAGCGCGGCCGTCTCGGCCGCGGCCAGATATTCGGCCCCGTTCCCGGCGATCCCGGCGGCCTCGAGGAGGGCGACCAGCTTCCGCCGCTCCCCGGGGACAAGGCCGGCCGTGCAGGCGGCCTGGACGACCGGCATCAGGTCGACCGGGACGACGAACATCGTCCGCCGCATCCCCAGCATCCGCACGACCGTGCGCTCCTCGTAGAGCGCCCGCTCGACGTCGGCCGCGACGACGCCCCGGACCCGCCTCCGGGCGGCCAGCACCACCGACGCCGGGTCCGTGGCGTGGAGGCCGACCAGGTCGCCGGCCACCCCGGCCACGTCCGAGCCCCGGGGGGCGAGGCGGTGGCGCACGCCGAGCCGGGCCCGGCGCTCGTCGACCCCGATCCTCCGGCGCGCCGACGCCGGCCGCGGCCGGGTCGGGGGTCGGGGCGAGGGCCGGGGAGGCGGGGTCGGGGGCCCTACGCGGTCCGGGCGTTCCTGCTCAGCCACCAGTCGACGTAGTAGCCGCCGAAGGGGATGACCGCCCCGACGAGGATGCCCAGCGTGGTCCCGATGCTCCATCCCTGGGTCGGACGGAGGGTGATGGCGAGGAAGATGTAGGCCAGGAAGATGATCCCGTGGATCGGGCCGAGGATCGACACGGCGGTCGACCCGGCCGACGAGTCCTGGGCCTCCTTGAAGAACGTGGCGACCAGCAGGGCGAGGAAGCTCGTCGCCTCGACCAGAGCGACATACCGCAGGTTCCTGATGCTCAAGGGGCGCTCCGTTCTCGTGCGGCGGGCCCGCACCGGCACGCCTCCGACGAGGCGGGGCCGGGCGGGAGGAGGCCGGGACTCTACGGACGCGGGACTCCGGCTGTTCCGTCGCGCCCCGGCGAATCCCTGGCCCGCGCTTCATTACGCTGGGCGATGGATGGACCAGGACGACACCGACGACACCGACCCCACCGACCCCGCCGACCAGGTCGACGAGGAGATCCGCGGGCGCCTGCGGTCCCGGCGGATGCGCGGGGACTTCGCCGCGATCCACCCGGCCCCCGCCGGACCCGGGGACGTCCCCGACCAGGCCGGGGCCCGCCTCGTCCTCCTCGGCCCCGGGCATCCCCACCGGGCGGGGGCGTCCGAGTCGCCCGCGCTCGAGCGGGCGGCGGCCTGCGTCGCCCGGGCCGGGGACGGAGTCGAGCGGGTCTACCGGAACATGCTCGTCTTCCTCGCCCCCGACGCCGACCGGCTCGACGGGCTCCGGGCCGCGATCCGCGGGGAGGCCGACCAGGAGGTCGGGGGGCTGGTCGACGAGACCTGGCGGTGGCTGCTGGCCCCGTCGGGCCCGGACGGGTGGACGATCGTCGAGGCCGGGGGTCGGGACGATCTCGCCATGCGCTCGAGCCGGGCGCTCCGGGAGGCCGGGAGCCTCTTCGTCGACTACCCGGCCGAGCGCCTCCGCACCGACCTCGACACCGTCCCGCTCTGGCCGCCCGGGGTCGACCACGTCTCGCTGGCCGAGGTCTGGGAGGCCTACGCCCGGACGCTCGGGCTCCCCCGCCTGCGCAGCTCGGCCGTCCTCGCCGCCGCCGTGCTCACCGGCATCTCCCGGGCCGACTGGGCCACCCGGACCTTCGCCTACGCCGAGTCGTGGGACCCGGACGAGCGCCGGTACGCCGGGCTGGCCGCCGGCCTGACCGGCGGGGGCATTGCCTTCAAGGGCTCGGGGCTCGTCGTCGCGCCCGCGGCGGCCCAGGCCCAGCTCGAGGACGGACCCGACCGGGGCTGAGGCGTCGGGCGGGTCGGTTAGTATCGCGCGGTGCCTCGCCGCCTCCTCCGCGCCGCCGGCCTCGCCGGCCTCCTGAGCACCGGCGCCGGCCTCGCCGCCTGCGGCGGGGGCTCCTCGACCAACGGCGTCGAGAAGAAGGCCCCGAGCGCGATCGTGTCGGCGTCCAAGCAGGCGGCCGACACCGCGGCCTCGGTCCACGTCTCGGGCACGATCGCCTCGTCGACCGGCGCCCCGACGACGTTCGACATCAACCTGGTCAAGGGGAAGGGGGCCCGGGGGACGCTCTCCGACAACGGCGTCAGCTTCGAGCTGATCCGGATCGGCGGGAGCATCTACCTCAAGGGAAGCCCCGACTTCTACCGGCGCTTCGGCGGGGCCGCCGCGACCCTGCTCAAGGGGAGGTGGCTGACCGGGAAGACGATCGCCGGGAGCCTCGCCTCGATCGGCCCGATCACCGACCTCCCCGGCTTCGTCGACAACGCCCTCACCCAGCCGGCCAACACCATCCTGTCCAAGACCGCGACCACGACGGTCGCCGGGCAGAAGGTCGTCCAGGTCAAGGACGCGAGCGGGGGGACCCTCAGCGTCGCCGTCACCGGCAAGCCCTACCCGACGCAGATCGCCAAGGGCGGGACCTCGGGTGGGGCGATCAGGTTCGACCACTGGGACGGGGTGTTCCCCCTGGCCGCCCCGACCGACCCGGTCGACATCGACCGCCTCCAGGGCGCCGGCAAGTAGCTTCGCCGGCGGGGCCGGCCGGCGCCGTCCCCGGGCGGGCCCGCCCGGCGCGGGCTCGGGGCCCCGGCCGTCGCGGTCAGGCGCCGGGGGCGGCCGGATCCCCGTCGCCGCCGAGCACGGCGCCGTCCTCGATCCGCAGGGGGGACCCAGCCCCGGAGTTGTCGATCTCGGCGCTCCCCCGGACGATCACCCCCCGGCCGAAGGCGACGTCGCCCCGGACGACGAGGCGGTCGCAATCGACCAGTGACGGGGGGCCGTCGGCGAACCGGGGCTCGAAGTCGTCGAGCAGCTTGAAGTGGTCGGGGTCGAGCTCGACGTAGGGCGGTCCGGCCCGGTGGCGCCGGGGGGAGGGCAGGATCCGGGCGTCCCCGTCGAGGTCGAAGCAGTCGGAGCGCAGTACGAGGAGATCGTCGGTGGTCTTGACCGGGGCGAACCGGTCACGACCGACGCGCAGGGCGCTCGCCCGCTCGAACAGGGCGACGGCCGACCCGACCGCGGTCTCGAGCTGGTAGACGGCCGGGGACGACGGGTCGCTCGGGTCGACGGTCTTCTCGTTGCGGATGAGCGGGAGGGAGAGGACCCCGTCCTGGGCGGCGAGCAGATCCTCGAGGGCCGCCAGCCGCAGCCAGATGTTGTTGGCGTTGAAGAACCGATGCCGGTCGATGTCCTGCATCGCCGCCTGATCCTCCCGCGCCGTCTGGGCGGTCTCCCGGAGCACGAGGCGCCCGTCCCGGCGACTCCGGGCCAGGTGGCCGCCCTTGCGGTCGGCCGGCGTCCGGTCGCACTGCTCGGAGACGAAGTCGAGCTCCTCGGCGACCATCCACCCGAGGACCCGGGGGTCGGCGACCGCCCCGAGGTTGTCGGTGTTGGAGATGAACGCGTACTCGTAGCCCCGGCTGCGCATCCGCCCGAGCATGCCCGAGCCGAGCAGGGAGACGTAGAGGTCCCCGTGGCCGGCCGGGCACCACTCGAGCTCGGGGTCGGCCGGCCAGTCGACCGGGCTCAGGTCGTCGGTCCGGAGCTTGGGCTCGAGACCCTGGAGGAAGTCGAGGGGGAGGTCGACCGGGAGGTCGGGGTAGGCCCGGAGCGCCGCCAGCGAGTCGTCGTGGGTCCGGGCCGAGTCCATCAGGACGAGGGGGAGGCGGACCCGGTGGCGGCGGCGGAGGGCGAGCACCTGGCGGGCGATGATGTCGAGGAAGCTGAGGCCGTCCTTGACGACGAGGAGGCCCTTGGCCCGGGAGAGGCCCATGCTCGTCCCGAGGCCGCCGTTGATCTTGACCACCACCGTCCGGTCGAGCGCCTCCCGGGCGGCCGCGTCCGGGTCGGGGAGGTCCTCGAGCGAGGTCGGCGCGTCGAGCGGCTCGATCTCGCTCTCCCGGATCGCCCCGTCCGAGCCGGCGGCGAGCTGGTCGTAGCGGTTGCCGAAGGCGGCGATCGCCGGGTCGGGCTCCCCGGCGGCGCGCATCTTCTCCTCGGCTTGGCGGCGGCCGGGCGGACTCACGCCCGTGAACCTACCCGGGCCGGCCGGGGGGCGACGCCCCGAACCGCCCCCGGTAGCCGGGTCGCGTGACAGGATGGCGGCCGTGGGAGACGCCCGGCCCCCCTTCGCTCGCCGCCGGCTCGTCGCCGGCCTCGGACTGGCCTGCGTGCTCGGCCTGATCGTCTGGGCGCTCGTCGGCGGGGGCGGCGGCTCGGCGGCGACCGGCGGCGGGGCTGCGGGCCCGGGCGGGGTTCGGCCCCCGGCGGCCGGGGCCGCCTCCGCCTCCGCCTCCCAGCAGGCCGGCGGCCCGGCGCTCGCCGGGATCCCGATCGGCCGGTGGGTCGCCCTCGGGGACTCGCCGCTGGCCCGGAGCGAGGTCTCGGCGGCGGTGGTCGGCCACGTCGCCTACGTGGTCGGCGGCTTCCGGAGCGATCTCCGGAGCACCGCGGCGGTCGAGCGCCTCGACCTGCGCACCCGCCACTGGACCACCGGTCCGTCGCTCCCCCGGCCGCTCAACCACATGAGCGCCGCCGGCTACGGGGGCGCCGTCTACGTCGTGGGCGGCTACTCCCAGCTCGGGGACACGAGCGCCGGAGCCGTCCGCGACTTCTGGCGCCTGGATCCGGGCTCCGGCCGGTGGACGGCGATGCCGCCGGCCCCCCTGGCCCGGGCGGCGGCCGGGGCCGCCGTGCTCGGCCACCGCCTCTACGTCGCCGGCGGGCGGAGCGACACCCTGACCACCATCTCGACCCTGGCGATCTTCGACTTCGACACCGGCCGGTGGTCGATCGGGCCCCCGCTCCACCACGCCCGCGAGCACGTCGCCGCCGTGGCCGCCGGGGGGGCGGTCTGGCTGCTCGGCGGCCGGGCCCTCGGGCAGGGGAACTTCGCCGACGTCGAGCGCCTGCGCCCGGGCGACGCCGCCTGGCAGCGGATGCCCCCGATGCCGCTGGCCCGGAGCAGCTTCCAGGCGGTGGCCGCCGGAGGGAGGATCGTCGTGGTCGGGGGCGAGGGCCCGGGCGGGACCTTCGGGGAGGTCGACGCCCTGACCCCGGGAACCGGGCGGTGGCGGCGGCTGGCCGACCTCCCGATCCCGCGCCACGGCCTCGGCCTGGTCGCCGACGG
>JAXDHK010000254.1:0-5100 GCA_034664545.1 Solirubrobacteraceae bacterium | reverse complement strand
CGACCCCCGACCGGGTGTTGTGGGTCATCGCCCCGCCGAGCTCCTCGAAGTCGACCTCCTCGCCGCTGACCGTCCGGATGACGTCGGGGCCGGTGATGAACATGTGCGAGGTCTCCTTGACCATCAGCACGAAGTCGGTGATCGCCGGGGAGTAGACGGCCCCCCCGGCGCACGGCCCCATGACGAGAGAGATCTGGGGGATGACCCCCGAGCAGCGGACGTTGCGCAGGAAGACCTCCCCGTAGGCCCCGAGCGAGATCACCCCCTCCTGGATCCGGGCGCCCCCGGAGTCGTTGATGCCGATCACCGGGCAGCCGATCTTGGCGGCCAGGTCCATGATCTTGCACATCTTCTGACCCATGACCTCGCCGAGCGACCCCCCGAAGACGGTGAAGTCCTGGCTGAAGACGCAGACCGGCCGGCCCTCGATCGTCCCGTGGCCGGTGATCACGGCGTCGGCCAGGGGCTTGGACTTCTGCATCTCGAAGTCGTAGGTCCGGTGGCGGACGAACGCGTCGAGCTCGTGGAAGCTCCCCGGATCCAGGAGCTTGGCGATCCGCTCCCGGGCCGTGTACTTCCCCTTCGCGTGCTGCTTCTCGACCCCGGGCCCGGCCGTGTGGGCGGCCTCGTCGCGGAGCGCCTCGAGCTGGACCAGCTTCTCCTCGTAGGTCTCGGGCGCCTTCTGTCGCTGCTGGCGCGCCGTGCTCCGGCTTCGGGGTGTGGCCCGCCTATTCCCGGGAGAAGGGGCGATGGTGCGCCGCGCCTAGGTCGTCGAGGACGCTCCGCAGGAGCGCCACCGTCTGCTCGGGGTCGAGCTCCCTCGGGGCGGCCGCCGGAGCGGGCGGGGAAATCTGCCGGGTCGGGGCGGCGACGGCCGCCGGCTGGCCGGAGGCCCCGGCCGGGGGCCGGGCGGGGCGAGGAGGGCTCGCTGGCATGTCGGGAGCGTACCGGGCTCCCCGCCGGTCGGCCGGCCGCGGGGCCGGGGCCGGGGCCGGGGTCACCGGGGCGGGCTCCTCGGGCGACGGATCCCGGTCGGTCGGGAGGAGGTCGGCGGCCGGGATGGCCCGGGCGGCCCGGGGTGGGGCCGCGGCGAGCGACGGCTCGGTCGCCGGCGCCTGGGCGCTCGGGGGGGGCGGGGTAGGCGGGGCGGGCATGGGGGCGGGGGGCGCGGGGGCGGCCTGGACGCGGGTCTTCCGGCGGGCGAACAACCGAGCGAAGAACCCGCGGCGGGGCGCCGGGGCCGGAGGGGCGGCCGGGGGTGCGGGGGCCGGCGGCGTGACCGTCGGCTCCGGGGGGGCCGGGGGGATTGCGACGGAGGCGGCCGCCCGGCGCGCCTCTGCGGCGGCCGCCTCGGCCCGCCGGGCCATCCGGGCGGCCGAGCGCGCGGCGGCGCTCGAGCCCCGGGGGACGACCGCGTGCGGTCTCGTCTCGGGGTGTCCGGCTGGGGGCCCACCGGCCTCGGGGGATCCCGTCTCGGGCAGCGGGGGCGGGCGGTCGTCCTCGATGACGGCCGTGATCCGGTCGGCCGGGGCCAGGCCTCGGGGCGCCAGGGGCGGGGTGGTGGCCGTGGCGGTCAGGCGGACCTTGGTGCCCCAGCCTGATGACTCGAGCTCGACCGTGCCGCTTGCGCGTTCGCCCTCCCAGGCGACGGTCTTCTCGGGTATCAGGCGGGTTATGCGGATCTCGCCGAACTCGGCGAGACGTCGGGCGAGGGATGCGGGATTGCTGAGCTCGGCCCAGAGCTCGGGAGGCGACTTGACGAGGGTGCGCTGGGCTTCGAGGTCTGCCATGTCTCCCACGAATTCGTCCGGCGCCGGCCTAATCCTCCTGGGAGGGGGAGGACGGGCGCATCGGCCCATCCGCCGGGGGACGGCGCCGGGTCGCCGGTGACCGGCACGACGCCGTGGGCGGCCGCCGTCGGGGCTCCGAAGCAGTCGGCGGGGCCGATGGCGGAGACGCTCATCGCAGCTCGCTTCCGCGGTCCTCGAGCAGGCGCGTGGCCATCCCGCTGCCGGCGAAGCGGGCGCCGAGCCGGGCCGGGTGGGGCCGGGCCACGAGCGCGAGCTCGTCATCGCGCAGCTCGACTGGTGCCGGAGGGCTCGGCTCAGGAGCCGAGGCGGAGGGTCATCACGAGGATGGTCGCCAGGACGATCGCACCTCCGAACAGGCTCGCCGCCGAGACCTGGCGGCTGAGGGCGTCGTACTCCCCACCGAGCTCGCCGGCCCCGGCGAGATCCGCCTCGGCCAGCTCGGCGAGCTTGCGCTCCCGGGGGGCGAGGTAGCCGCTGGCGAGGCCGCCGAGGGCCAACGCGGCCACGAAGCCCCAGCCGACGTAGAGGTCGGAGAAGGCGTGGAGCTTGGCCGCCAGGTAGATGCCGGCGAGGATCACGACGACCAGGCCGGGCGTGATCAGGCGCCGGATGACCTGCTGCTGGGTGCGGTGGAAGAGCGGGAGGCCCTTCGGGTCGATCCGCCGGCCGACGCCGACGAAGATCGGGTAGGCGAACATGACGCCGAAGGCCGCGACCACGGCCATGATGTGGACGGACAGGATCACGTCGTAGAGGGACACGGCGACGAGCACGGGTCGGAGCCTACCGCCGGGTCTCCGGGGTGGGTCGTCTGGTCCCGGGGCGGGCCAGCTTGATCGCCCAGAGCCCCGGCCGCGGGATCGGCACGCCGGGGTGAGCGCTCGGCGACGACGGGCAACCAGGCCGCTGGCGGCTTGACCGACGCCCGCACAGGCGACGACAGTCGTGGATCACGGCTCCGCGTGCCTGATGAGGGTGATCTCGATCCCGGCTTCGAGCTGCGCCCATTCCCGCTCAGCCGTCAACGCCGGAGCGCGCAGGCGTTTGGCGAGCGCGAGGCATGCACGGTCACCGAGGGAGAGACCGAGCGTCGGACCCTGGGCGATGAGTGCGGCAGCCGTCTTCGCATCGGCGACGTTGAACGGCTCGACGAGCACCTGCGCGGCGACGAGCGCGAGCGCGTTCGGGTCGCGGCCGGTGCGGATGAGGACCGTCCCGACCTCGGCGTGGGTCACCGTGCTCATCGCCGCGCCGTCGGCGATCATGTCGGCGACGGTCTCGGCTCCCGGCTCGTCGAAAAGCATCGCTACCGGCGCGTCCGCGATGACTCGGACTGACACCTCCAACGACGCGGTCACCCGATCCGCCGGCGTCTGCCGCAAGCGGATCCCCCAAGGGACGCGACGCCGGAAGGTGCCCGCCTCCTGCTCGGCGGGCTGCTACCCATCTCGGGCCGGGTGGCGGAGGGATTCCGAGGTCACGGCAGATCTTGCGCGCCAGTCCGACCGCGATCTCGCGATGCCGCGGCACCGCAGTCGAGCGTTCGGCGTCAAGCCCCCAGAAGCTGTGGTTCGCGCCCTCGCGGAGAAGACGGGCGCCGTGATTGCTGAGGTGGCGCTCCAGGTCGCGGCGCTTCACGCCGCGATGCGCAACTCGAGCGACTCGCTGTCTGGCGCCGGCTCAGCGAGAGCGTGCTCGCCGAAGCGCAGCTCGAGAATTCCGTGCAGGGCATCGATGACGTTCGCGCGAGCCTCTTCACGGGTGCGTCCCTGGCTCAGCGCGCCGGGGACCTCCGGGACCGACGCGACGATCCAGCCTTCAGCGTCTGGCTCGAACACGATCGTCAGACGCAGCGACTGGCTCACCCGGCGAACGCTACTCCTCGCCGCGCGATCAGCCGAGTCCGCGACCTCGGGTCAGACGGCACGGCTGGATCTCGCGCGACGGAGCACCCTTGAGCCACGATGTCGAGCCGCACCCAAGACGTAGCCAGACGCGGCCGCACTCCTGGACGTAAGCGCCGGGCGTGACCGCTCGCGACGCCTGCCCTGCTCGCCCTCGCGGGCGTGGGATGCGACTCTGGCCAGCACGACGAACAGGTAAGCGCAAACTCTTCCTCATCCCGTCCGGCGGCTTTCGCATTAGTAAAGCGCCGCGGCAGCGCCCGGATCCCTCGCAGAAGACCCTCTCGTTGGTCGTCACGACCGAGAACTGCGCGATCCAGGGAACGCCGATGCTCGGCGTGAAGGAAAGCTCGACCACCGTTGTCGCCCGCGCCACGCGAGCACGCTGCGTCCGGACTGCGCCGGCTCCCCCGACCCCGGCTATGTGGTCCTACAGCTGCGTGCGCCGCTCGGCCGCCGCGTGCTGCTCGACGGGAGCACCATGCCCCCGTCCCCCATCCTCACGCCCCAGGGCGGGGTCGTCGCAATCGGCGGGTGAGGCGTGCACGATCGCCGTTCCGGGCACTGCGCCGGGACGGTCTCGTCGGCTCCTGCGAGGGATCCCCACCGGGGTTGTCCCTCGGAACTCGCGGCTCCCGGTCGTGGAGACCAGGCGCGTGTCTATCGCTCCACCGGTCATCTCAGTCCTCGGGCAGTTGTGCTCGGGCTTCGTATGCGGCGGCGACGAATGTCTTGATGGTCGGGGCCTCGTCGTCCTCAAAACGTCGTATCAGGTCGGTGAGGGCAGCGCGGGCTTCGGCGTCGCGGTCAAGGTCGCTCAGGATCATGGCTTTTTTCATGAGGGCGGTCGCCATTTCTTCGCGCATTTCTGGTTCGGGTCGGTTCTCGCGTTGCTTTGCCTGCTCCTCGAAAGCTGCGACGGCGTCCAGCCCGAAGCGGTTGACCAGGTCCTCGTGGATCGTGACTGCCTCCGCGATCCGGCCAATCCGACCGAGGGCGTTAGATATGTTGCTCAGCGCGTGGACGACTAGCTTGCGCAGCGCGGGATCGGCGGCTTCCTCGAGGCGCGCGACGATTGCGGCGAAGGCGCGGTTCGCCTCCTCATATTGCGCTGCTTTGAAAAGTGCGATCCGGGGAGACGACCGCCCCGAGCACGAGCGCGAAGTCCTCAAGCGCGCCGGCGACGGTTGATTCGCCTGCGGACGACGAAGGACCGGGCGGGTCTGCCTACAACCGGGGCTGGTAGCGCCCGAAGACGTCCCGCATGGCCCCGGAGACCTCGCCCAGCGAGCACCGGTCGCGGAGGGCCTCGCGGATCGGGACCATCAGGTTGTCCGTGCCCTCGGCCGCCGCCCGGAGCTCGTCGAGCCGGCGGGCGACGAGCT
>JAXDHK010000253.1:0-3421 GCA_034664545.1 Solirubrobacteraceae bacterium | reverse complement strand
ACCCCACCCCGAACCGCCGTGATGCAGGCCTCGAGCTTCGGGCGCATGCCCCCGCCGACCCCGTCGAGCGCCGCGTCGACCTGGCCGGCCGTCGCCTGGCCGATCAGGCTCCCCGGGTCGGCCGGGTCGCGCAGCCACCCGGCCACGTCGGTCAGGAAGACCACCTTGTGGGCCTTCATCGACCGGGCCACCGCCGCCGCCGCCGGGTCGGCATTGACGTTGTAGGACTGGCCGTCGGCGTCGGCCCCGACCGAGGCGACCACCGGGATGTAGTCCTGGGCGATGTGGCGGATCACGTCGACGTCGATCTGCTCGATCTCCCCGACGAAGCCGATGTCCTTACCCCCCGGGGACCGCCGCCGGCGCACCCGGAAGAGCGACCCGTCGTCCCCGCACAGCCCGACCGCCGGCTGGCCGTGGCGGTTCAGGCGCAGGACGATGTCCTTGTTGAGCTTGCCGACCAGCACCATCTTCGCGATCTCGACCGTCGCCTCGTCCGACACCCGCAGCCCGTCGACGAACTCGACCGGCATCCCCAGGCGCCGCATGTAGGAGGTGATCTCCGGGCCCCCGCCGTGGACGACGATCGGGTTGATCCCCACGTACTTGAGGAGCACGACGTCGCGGGCGAACTCCTCGCACAGCACCGGGTCCTCCATCGCCGACCCCCCGTACTTGATCACGATCGTCTGACCGTGGAAGTCGCGGATGTACGGGAGCGCCTCGAGGAGGGTTCCGACGTCCCTCATGTCGTGTACTCGGCGTTGATGCGCACGTACTCGTAGGACAGGTCGGAGAAGAAGATCTCCGTCTCGGCCCCGTCGCCCTCGAGGCGGACGTCGTACTCGACCTCCCTGCCGCCGACCGCCCGGACGAGCGCCTCCGCGTCGTGGGGCACGGCGGACCCGCCCACGCAGACCGCGACCCCCTCGATCGCGATGTCGAACTCCAGGGGGGCGGCCCCGGGCATCGCCCCCCCGATGGCCTGGGCGATCCGCCCCCAGTTCGGGTCGGCCCCGAACAGGGCCGTCTTGACCAGGGGCGAGTTGGCCACCGCCCGCCCGACCCGCTCGACCGCCTCGGCGTCGCCCCCGCGCACGACGACCCGCCCGACCCGCCGGGCCCCCTCCCCGTCGGCGACGATCAGGAGGGCCAGCTGGCGCAGGAGCGCGTCGAGCGCCTCGCCGAAGCGGAGCTCGTCCTCGGTCTCGGCGGCCACCGCGACCCCGCTCGCCCCGCTGGCCATGAGGATCACCGTGTCGTTGGTCGAGAGCTGCCCGTCGACCGAGATCCGGTCGAAGGACCGCTTGACCGTCACCCCGAGGAGGAGGTCGGCGGTCGCGGCGCTGAGCAGGGCGTCGGTCTCCACGAAGCAGAGCATGGTCGCGAAGCGCGGGGAGATCATCCCGGCGCCCTTGCACTGGGCGCTCAGCCGGACCGTCCCCGACGGGAGCTCGACCTCGAGCGCCGCGTGCTTGTCGAAGGCGTCGGTCGTCCGGATCGCCGCCGCGAAGTCGACCGCCCCCTCCGGGCGCAGGTCGGCCTGGGCCTCGCGCAGGCCCCGGACCACGAGTTGACCCGGGAGGACCACCCCGATGACCCCGGTCGAGGCCACCGCGACCTGGTCGGGCTCGACCCCGGCGACCATCGCCCCGGCCCCCTGGACCCGGGCCGCCTCGTCGAGGCCCCGCCGCCCCGTGGCCGCGTTGGCCCCCCCCGAGTTGGCCACCACCGCCCGCAGCGCGTCGAGGCGACAGCGCTCCCGGGTCACGAGCACCGGGGCCGCCAGCACCCCCGAGGCGCAGAACCGGGCGGCGCTGACCGTCTCCGGGGGATCGGCGACGAGCAGCCCCAGGTCGAGCTCCCCCTCGCCCTTCAGGCCGCAGGCCACGCCCGAGGCCCGGAAGCCGCCGGGCAGCGGCGCACCCGGGTCGAGCTCCCGGACGTGGGCCGGGGGCTCGCACCACCGGGAGGCGAAGAACGGGCTCACCCGAGGCCCCGCGTCTCGTCGAGGCCGAACATCAGGTTGAGGTTCTGGACCGCCTGGCCCGAGGTGCCCTTCCAGAGGTTGTCGATCGCCCCGAAGACGAAGAGCTTGCCCGTCCGCTCGTCGGCGTGGACGTGGATCCGGCAGAGGTTGGTGTCGCGCACGTCGCGCATCCCCGGCGGGCGCTCGGTCAGCTCGACGAAGCGCTCGCCGGCGTAGCGCTCCGCGTAGAGCCCGCCCAGCTCCTCGGATCCGACCGGCCGGGTCGGCGCCACGTAGCAGGACACGAGCTCGCCCTGGTCGAGCGGCACGAGGTGGGGGGTGAAGGCGGCGATCACCGGCGCCCCGAGCAGGGCCAGCTCCTGGTCGAGCTCGGGGGTGTGGCGGTGGGCCCCGACCCCGTAGGGGGTGACGTTCTCGTCGACCGACACGAAGTGCGTCTTGTCCGTCGGCTCCCGCCCCGCCCCCGAGACCCCGGACTTCGCGTCGATCACCACGTCCCCGAGCAGGCCGGCCGCGGCCAGCGGCGCCAGGGCGAGCAGGGCGGCGGTCGGATAGCAGCCCGGGCAGGCGACGAGGTCGGCCCCGACGATGTCCGCCCGGTGGAGCTCGGGCAGCCCGTAGACCGCCCGGTCGAGGAGCTCCGGATGCGGATGGGGGACGTACCAGTCCTCGTAGACGGCCTGGTCGTGGAGGCGGAAGTCGGCGCTCAGGTCGAGCACGCGGACCCCCCGCTCGAGCAGGGCCGCCGCCACCGGCGCCGAGGCCCCGTGGGGGTAGGCGATCACCGCGGCGTCGACGTCCCCGTGGCGGTCGAGGTCGAGCTCCTCGAGGACGAGCGGAACCCGGTGGCGCGGGTAGACGTCGTCGAGCCGGCGCCCGGTCTGCGACCGGGCGGTCACCGCCGCCAGCTCGAAGTCGGGGTGGCGCCAGAGGATGCTCGCCGCCAGCGCCCCGGCGAAGCCGGTCGCCCCGGCCACGAGGACCCGGGGCCGCCGCCCGGGGCCGCCGTCAGCCCCCGGCTGGAGCGGGTCACCCACGGAGCTCACCCCCCAGCCGGTCGGCCAGGCCCGCGGTGATCGCCGCCCGCCGGCCGGCGACCTCCTCGTCGGTGAGCGTCCGGTCGTCCGCCCGGAACTCGAGGTGGAGGGTCAGCGACGTCCGCCCCTCCCCGACCTGGGCCCCCCGGTAGATGTCGAAGACCGAGACGTCGACCAGGTCGGGGCCCCCGGCCGCCCGGACGACGTCGACGACCGCCCCGGCCGCGACCCCCTCGTCGACGATCACCGAGAGGTCCTGGAGCACGGCCGGGAAGTCGCCGAAGTCGCGGTAGGCGGGGACCGCCGGGGCCACCCCGGCGACGTACCCGAGGTTGAGCGTGAAGACCGCCGTCCGCGGGAGGTCCCAGGTCTCCGCGACCAGGGGGTGGAGCTC
>JAXDHK010000252.1:0-3762 GCA_034664545.1 Solirubrobacteraceae bacterium | reverse complement strand
GCGCTCGGGACCAACCGGCTGCTCTTCCGGGCCAAGCTCGCCGGCTCGCTCCCGCGCCTCTCGGACCGCCTGGGACACGCGGTCCGCACCAACAGCGAGTCGATTCTCGCCGTCACCGCCCCGGACGACGCCCACGACTTCACCAACGGGATCGCGATCACCTCGAGCATCTACCCCAAGCCCGAGATCCACATCGAGCCGGTGACCTACGGGCGCGGGGCCGATTCCCAGTCGCTCCTGTTCTGGCTGATGACCGAGGCCGGCCGGCGTGGCACCCAACCCCTCCATCTCCTCCTCAACGTCGCCCGCCACCCGTCGAGCGCGGTGCGAGCGATGCGGGTGCGGGCCTGGTCGCGGCGGACGGTCATCGTCCTGTGCATGCAGACCGCGGACAGCCTGATGCGGCTCAAGGTCGCCCGGCGGTGGCCGAACGGCAACCCGATCCTCACCACCGAGCAGGACCCGTCGACACCCAACCCCGACAAGGTCCCCGAGGCCTACGAGCTCGCCTCGTGGCTGGCCGACCGGTTGGGAGGAACCCCCCAGGCGTCGTTCACCGAGGCCAGCCTCGCCATCCCCACCACCGCCCACATCCTCGGGGGCGCGGTGATCGGCGGGTCGGCCGAGACCGGCGTGGTCGACTCCGATCACCGGGCCTTCGGCTACGAGAACCTCCTGGTCTGCGACGGGGCGGCGATCCCCGCGAACCTCGGCGTCAACCCCAGCCTGACGATCACCGCGCTCGCCGAGCGAGCGATGAGCCGGATCCCGCCCCCGGGTCCCGCGCGCCCGACCCCAGCCCGCTCGGAGGCTGCTCCTGGCAAATAGTTTGGTATGCCATAATTCATGTCATCGTCACCGAGAAAAGATATTCAGCCGCGGTGGAGGACTACGCGAAGGCGATGTACTCGCTCTCGACCCGGAGCGAGGGGGTGGTCGGCAACAACGCCCTGGCCGAGCGGCTCGACGTGACGCCCGGGTCGGCCTCGGCGATGGTCAAGCGGATGACCGAGCTCGGTCTCGTGACCCACGTCCCCTACCGGGGGACCCGGCTGACCGATGAGGGGGAGCGCGTCGCCCTCGAGGTGCTGCGCCATCACCGGCTGCTCGAGCTCTTCCTGGCCGAGGCGCTCGCCCTCCCCTGGGACCGGGTTCACGCCGAGGCCGAGGTGCTCGAACACGTCCTCTCCGAGGATCTCGAGGAGCTGATCGCCGCCAAGCTCGGGGATCCGGAGCGCGACCCCCACGGGGACCCGATCCCGACGCGGGAGCTGACCATCGAGGAGGGGAACACCCAGGCGCTCCAGTCCCTGGAGACCGGGGCCCGAGGCGTGTTCGTCCGGGTATCGGACTCCGACCCGGAGATGCTGGCCTACCTGTCCGACCGGGATATCAGTCTCGGCATGTCGCTCGAGGTGGTCGACAAGCAGCCGTTCGGCGGCCCGCTCTCGGTCCGGCTGGGTGACTGCGTCCACACGCTGGGCGGCCGGCTCGCCGGCGCCATGCGCGTAGAGGTGGTCGGTTGAACCCGGTCTCGGCACCGCCTCCGGTCGAGGAGCTCCCCACCCCCGGGGCGCCGACGCTCGGTGCCTCCTGGTCCTCGGAGGCTCCGGCCCCCCCGGCCCCCGGCGTGCCGGAGCTCCTCGTCGCGAGCCCGCTCGCGCGGCTGCGCGCCGGTGGCCGCCTGCGGACGACGCTGGGGCTGATCGGGCCGGCCTTCGTCGCCGCGGTCGCCTACATCGACCCCGGGAACTTCGCCACCAACTTCCAGGCCGGGGCCAAGTTCGGGTACACGCTCCTCTGGGTGATCGTGATGGCCAACCTGATGGCCATGCTCGTCCAGTACACGTCGGCCAAGCTCGGCGTCGCCACCGGGATGAGCCTCCCGGAGCTCTGCCGCGAGCACCTCGGCCGCCGGTGGTCGCTCGGGCTCTGGGCCCAGGCGGAAGCCGTCGCCATGGCGACCGACCTGGCGGAGTTCGTCGGGGCGGCGATCGGGCTCAACCTCCTCTTCGGGGTGCCGCTGTTCACCGCCGGGCTGATCACCGCCGCCGCGGCGTTCGGGCTCCTCGCGCTCGAGCAGCGCGGCTACCGGCGCTTCGAGCTGGCGATCGTCGGCCTCCTCGTGGTCGTGATGGGGGGCTTCCTCTACGACGTTCTCGCCGTCGGACCCCAAGCCAGGCAGGCGATCTCCGGCCTCGTCCCCCACCTCGGGGGCTCGGAGGGACTGCTCCTGGCGGTGGGGATCATCGGGGCGACGGTCATGCCCCACGTGATCTACCTCCACTCGGCGCTCACCCAGAACCGGGTGGCCTGCGCCGACGAGGACGAGAAGCGGGTGGTCCTGCGCTACCAGCGGCTGGACGTGATCGTCGCGATGACCCTGGCGGGGCTGATCAACGTGAGCATGCTCTGCGTCGCGGCCGGGCTGTTCGCGCACGTCAACGTCAACATCGACTCGATCGCCGCCGCCCACGCCGGTCTGGGTCAGCTCGTCGGCGGGGGCGCGGCGCTGGCCTTCGCCTTCGCCCTGACCGCCTCGGGCCTCTCGTCCTCGAGCGTCGGCACCTACGCCGGCCAGGTCGTCATGCAGGGCTTCATCCGCCGCCGGATCCCGATCTTCGTACGCCGGTCGGTCACCATGGCTCCGTCCCTGGTCGTCCTGGCGATCGGCCTGTCCCCGACCAACACGCTGGTGATCTCCCAGGTCGCCCTGTCGTTCGGCATCCCCTTCGCCCTCATCCCGCTGCTCCTCCTGTCCCGCCGCAGCGACGTGATGGGGAGCTTCGTCAACCACCGGGTGACCACCCGGCTGCTCGGCCTGATCGCGGCGGTCATCGTCTCGCTGAACGTCTTCCTGATCTACCAGACAGTCGTCGGCTGAGCGCCGCAATTCAGAGCTCAGTCAGTCGTAGGTGATCGACCGCAGCACGGCGGCGGGCGCCCCGGCGGCGATCGAGAAGGCAGGGATGTCGCGGGTCACGACGGAGTTGGCCCCGATCACGCAACGCTCGCCGATCGTCACCCCGCCGGTGACCACGACGTTGGCCCCGAGCCAGCAGTTGGCGCCGATCCGGGTCGGCCCCCTTGTGGTGAACCCCTGCCAGGGAACCGGCTTGTCGGGATCGTCGAAGCGGTGGTTCCCGTCGGTCACGAACGACCCGTTGGCCAGCATGCAGTGATCGCCGATCTCGACGAGCTCGACGGCGGCGACCATGACCCCGAGGTTGAGGAAGGTGCCGGCCCCGATCCGGACCCGGGCCCGGTCGGGGGCGGTGATCCAGACCCCGGGCTCGAAGAGGGCGTCGGCCCCGACCTCGAGACGGCCCTCCCGGAGCGCCTCGAGCACGTTTCCGTGGAGCGGCCACCGGGCGAAGGCTCCCCGGCGGGCGAGCTCCCAGTGGATGAGGGCGCGGTTCCAGGGGAGCGAGTTGCGCTCGTACCAGCGCCACTTGGCCAACCAGAGGCGGGCCTCGGCGGCGGTCAACGCGTTCGGTGACGGGAGATCGCGCGAACCGGACGATCCTACCGGGAGGCTGGGCTACCCTCCGGGCATGGATGCGCGCCGGCGTGAGGGCTCGGAGATCACGACGCTCGGCGCGGCATGGGGGGAGTTTCGCCGCAAGCACGGCCCGTGGGTCATCGCCGGAGCGATCGTCGCCGCCCTGGCGGCCCGGCTGGCCCTGGGGAGCCCGGGCTGGGCCGACCTTGGCGCCGCCGCCTTCATCCTCGTCGCCTACCCGTTCGGGGAGTGGGCGATCC